>JAJRYG010000023.1 GCA_024275915.1 Gammaproteobacteria bacterium | reverse complement strand
CAACCTGCACATCGGCCATGCACGGCGCATCGGCCGCATGGAATGTTCCTGGTGCCATGCGGCCGTGCCCCACGGCTGGAAGAACAAGGCTCTGCTGGTGGACATCAGCCAGGAAGGGGGCAGTGCACCCTATACCAGTGGTCCCTATTACATGCAGGCCATGCTCGGCGGTGGCGGCGCGGTCAACTGGGCGAGCAGCGGCAACTGGTCTTCGGGCAGTTGCGGGGGACGGATGTGGATGGCCCGTGCCTGCGGTAATCCACCGTAACATCCGGGCTGTGATATTGGGAAAATTCCGATTTCGATGTGCCGGACAGGTGGGCTGATGCTGGCACGATGGTGGACGAGCCTGGCCTCGCTGAAACTGACCCTGGTGATCTTCATCCTGTTTCTGCTCAGCGTGGTGCTGGTGTATATCAGCGAACTGTCGCCGGGCTGGATTCTGGCACTGCCCTTTTTGCTGTTTGCCTTGAATCTTTCGGCGGCCATCACCACTAACCCCAAGTTTCGTCGGCAGACCGGCCTGCTGGTGTTTCACCTCGCCCTGCTTACCCTGGTCCTGTTACTGGCCGCCAGCCGCCTGAGTTACCTCAAGGGCAGCCTGGAGATCACCGAAGACGAGGCTTTCGATGGCCTGCTGACCGATTACGAGGCGGGTCCCCTGCATCCCTGGCACCTGGATGAGGTGCATTTTACCCAGCTGACCTTCACCATCGACTACGATCCGGGCCTTAACCGCGGCCGTACCCGCAGTGAAGTGCTCTGGCTGGATGAAAACGGCCAACCCCATGAAAGCATCATCGGTGATCATCATGCCCTGATCATTGCCGGTTACCGTTTTTACACCACCCACAACAAGGGATTTGCACCAACCTTTGCCTGGTTGCCCAAGGGAGCCAGCACCCCGCAGCAGGGTTCCATCCACCTGCCGGCCTATCCGGCCCATGAATTCCAGCAGGCCCTGGACTGGACCATCCCGGGTAGCCGCCAGCGGATCTGGACCCAGCTGGTCCTGGAGCAGACCGTGCTGGATGAAAACCGGCCTTCCATATTCCGGGCTCCCGAACGCTATCACCTTGTCATGCGCTTCGATGGCCAGCGCAGGGAACTGCACCCCGGGGAATCCCTGCAGTTTGACGAGGGCCGGCTCACCTTCGTCGGGCTCAAGACATGGATGGGGTACCAGGTTTTCTACGACTGGACCATCCCCTGGTTACTGGGCGCCTGCGTGGTCGCCATCCTGGCGCTGGGCTGGCATTATCGCCAGAAATGGGCGGCGCGGCCCTGGCTGGCCGGTGATGAGGATGAAGGAACCGGACGTTGAGGCTCGGGCAATATTTTATTCAAAGTGTGGATACTCACGCTGCCGGTCAAAGAAACATGTGCTGCGGGGGCGCAATCTGGCGCCTTGAACAAGTACAATACCCTTTTGGCTGCAGGATGGCCTGGCGAATCCAAGGGCAGCTCGAAATGATTCGGTTTTTTCCTGCAAGCGCCGATCCATACATTGAGAGGTAATCCCGTTTGGAACATGAAATTCAGTTGTTGTGGGCCGGCATCGTGATGTACGTCCTGGCCGGTTCGCTGGCCATTGTTGCCGTGGTGCTGAACAAAAGACCGGAGAAGACCATTCTCGGTCTGTTGTGCCTGGGCTTGCTGCTGCATGGCCTGTCCATCGGCCTGCGCTGGGTGCGGCTGGAACAGGGCCCCTACCTGACCATGCATGAAATCCTCTCCAGTGGCATTTTCGGCCTGTTGTTCATGTTTTCAATCGCTTACTGGCGGATCAAGCCCATTCGGCCCATAGCGGCGGTAATATTGCCGCTGCTGTTCATCATGATGGGCTGGCTGGTATTGACCGATACCGCTCCGGGCCATCTGCCCCCCACCTACGATACTACGTGGTTAGTGATCCACATCATGTTCGGCAAGGTATTTCTTGGTGCAGTATTGATAGCCGTGGGCATGGCCCTGGTGATCCTGCTGCGCCGTTTCGGCCTCTGGGAGGAAAAATTCAGCGGCCTGCCCAATGACCGCCGGCTGGATGATCTGGCTTACCGGTTCATGGCCATCGGCTTCATTTTCGAGACCCTGATGCTCATCGCCGGAGCCATCTGGGCGCAGGATGCCTGGGGCCGGTACTGGGCCTGGGATCCGCTTGAAACCTGGTCCTTCATCACCTGGGTGGTGCTGGCCTTCGCCCTGCATCTGCGGGTGACGCTGAAGCCGGCTCCAGTTCGGGGTGCGGTACTGATCCTGACCGTCTTCGGTCTGGCGTTTTTGACATTTTATGGTGTGCCATTTCTCAGCAAGGTGCCACATCAGGGAGCAATCTGACTTGTTGTTGAATACTGATTCCTTGCCCGTTCCCACCGGTGGTGAGCGCCGGCTGGCGCTGGGCTGGCTGATTCTGGCGCTCGCCGCCATTGGCGTCTCTACCCTGTTTGCCCTGATGCTGGTGGTTTCGCGCACGCCGTTCCTCAATCCCGGTTTTTTCGGTGCCGATTTCTTTACCAGTGCGCTGGTGCTGCATGTGGATCTGGCGGTGCTGGTGTGGTTCATGGCCTTTGCTGGCGTGATATGGAGTCTGCTGGGTGGTCGGCGGGCGCTGGGGCTGGCTTGGCTGGCGCTGATGATCGCCGTCATCGGGGTTGGCCTGATGATTGCCGCCCGCTTTCTGGGCGAGGCACACCCGGTGCTGAGCAATTACATCCCCGTCCTGCGCGGGCCGGTATTTCTTTCCGGACTGGGCCTGTTTGGCGTTGGCATCAGCCTGATGGTGCTGCGTGCCCTGTGGCGGATCAAGCCGCTGCCGGACAGGGCCGACGGGCTGTTGCGACTGGGGGCCTGGTCGGCCGCGCTGGTGGTGCTGGTGGCCTTGCTGGTGCTGGGCTGGAACTACCTGCAGTTGATCCCGACCGCTCATTATTTTGAACAGTTGTTCTGGGGCACCGGCCATCTGTTGCAGTTCAGTCACGTGCTGTTGATGATGGTGGTCTGGCTGGTGCTGGGGCAATACAGTGGCCTGAGCATGTGGTCCCGGCGTACCAGCATGGCCTTGCTGCTGCTGGCACTGCTGCCGGTCCTTGGCGCCCTGTTCATCCAGTGGGGGCTGGCTGCAGACAGCACGGCCTACCGGCTTGCCTATACCCAGTTGATGCGTTTTGGCAGCTGGCCTGCGGCACTGGTGATGGCCGTGATCCTGCTGCGCCAGTTGTTTTCGGCCCGTCAGCGGCTGGCAGACCAGCCTGAAAAGGCCGTCCTGGCAAAGGTTCTGCTGTTGTCGGTTCTCCTGTTCATCGTGGGCTTGATCAGCGGCAGTCTGATCCGGGCCGACAATGTCATGGTCACCGCCCATTACCACGGTACCGTCGGTTCAGTAACCCTGGCCTTCATGGGCATGACCTATTATCTCTTGCCACGGCTGGGTGCGTTGAGCTTGCCGGCCGGCCTGATGCGGCTGCAGGTGGGTCTGTATGGTGGTGGCATGCTCACCCTGATTGCCGGTCTGTTGTGGTCCGGTCTGCACGGGGTGCAGCGCAAGACACCGGGAGAGGCGCAGCTGCTGGACAGTGTTCAGGAAGTGGCCGGCATGATGCTCATGGGCACCGGCGGCTTGATCGCCCTGCTCGCCACCTGGCTGTTTTTGCTGCTTGCAGCCCGCGCCCTGTGGCCGGTGGGCCAGAGCCTGTGGCAGTTACGTACCAATCATCCCGGATAAGAGCACGCCCATGCAGTCCATACCCAATCAATCACTGACACTCAAGTCGCTGGCAATGCTGTTCGTGGTCAGTACCGCCCTGTTGCTTGCCGCCTGTCAGAAACCCTTGCCAGCCGGTAGCGTCGGTGGTGCCATGCCGGAACTGCCGGTTCGCTCGGTATCGGGGGGCACATCGACGTTCAGTGGCAAGCAGGGCAAATTGCTGGTGGTCAATTTCTGGGCCATCTGGTGTCCGCCCTGCCGGGCAGAAATGCCCAGCTTGCAAAAGCTGTCGGATGCCCTCAAAGGCAGGAATGTCCAGATCATCGGCATTGCCGTGGAAGACGATCCGCATCTGGTCGATGAATTTCTGCGCGTCACCGGGGTTCGCTTTCCAACCTGGCTGGTCAGTCAGCAGACTGTCGAGCAGGAACTGAAGATGTTCGATTATCCCCTTACCCTGATCATCGATACGGATGGCCAGATTCTGGCCCGAATCGTCGGTGGGCTGGACTGGCATCATGAAAGCATCATGCCGCTGCTCGAGACCATGGCAGCCGGGGAGGCGCTCGAACCGGGCCAGCTGGCGGGGACGATCCGCAAGGCCCGCTCTTCCCTGTTTGCCAGATATCAGGCTCAGAACCCGTGAGCAGCCTGCATACCAAAAAGAGCAAGAACCTGGCCCGCAAGCAACGCGATATCCGGCTGCGTGCCATTGTCATCACTCTCAGCCTGGTCCTGCTGACGGGCTTCGGACTGTACCTGCTGCCGGGGAAAACGGGGATCGAGACACCACTGCGCATGGCAGAGTCCTCCCCAACCCCGTTCAAGCCGGATGCCCGGTTCGACAAACAGTTCAGGGATGCGGCATTGCTGTTGCACCGCAAGAAGTATGTCGAAGCGCTGGAGGCTTGGGAAGGACTGGTCGAGAAAGCCCCGCAAATGCCCGAAACCTGGGTCAACCTGGGTTATACCCTGCTGGGCCTGAACCGTCACCAGGTTGCCGAAAAGGTTTTTCAAAAAGCCATTTCCCTGCGCAGCAGTCAGGCCAATGCCTATTTTGGCCTGGCCCTGGCCCTGGAGGGGCAGGACAAATACAGTGACGCTGCATTCAACATGCAGGCCTTTGTGGAACGAAGCGCGAAGACCGACCCGTATGTAAAGGTTGCAAGAGAGAAGATCCGCACCCTGATGAACTGGGCTGCCGAGCGCCAGTCCTGTGAGCCCGAACCGCCCACAGGTCTGAATCTGGTTGACAACGGCATGCAGGGGCTATCGCAAGGAATGACCGATGACAAAGGCACAGAATAAATGCACATGAGTCAGACCATTGAACTGGCCATGCCGGACAGACTGTCTTCGATGAGAAAACGGTTTCCGCTGCGCCTCAAGGCCTATATTGCCTATGGCATGACCATTGTTTTTGCCCTCGGCCTGATCCTGTTCGTGTTTCACCAGAAAAATATACTGCTGGAAAAGTACGATGAGCTGCAGCTGGCCCATGAAACCGAGAATGTCCTGCATGAAGTGGAAATGCGGATTATTACCCTGATAGAAAACCAGAACCTGAATATACAGAGCATCGACCTGGAACAGGGGCCGGAACACATCAGCAGTCATCTTATTCTTTTTCTGCAGGTCTATCAGAACACGATTTTACCGGCACTGATCGAAATACCTGAAGCACAGTCTCTGAAAGTGGCGATTAATTCGGCGATCAGAAATCCGGACATGCCGGCTCTGCGCACTTTGTCTGAACATCTGTACAAGCTCAGGGACATACTCGCAGGCAGATTGATGGAAAGCCGTCTGTACCGGGAAAAACTGGTCAGTGATTTTCGCAAGCGCAGCGATACGGTGGCCATGGCATCGTTGATATCCGGTTTGCTGGCATTGGGGATTCTTGGTGCAACCGTAGGCCGTTTTTTCAATCATCTTACCGAAGACCTGGTACTCTTGAAACAGCGCAGCAAAGACATCGTGCAGGGCAAGCGAGACAAGCCGATCCCCATACGCCGCAATGACGAGGTCGCCGAGCTGGCCGAATCCATCAACCAAATGGCGGCCGATCTGGATGAACATGAAAGAAGCCTGGAAATCGAACGGCAAAAATCCTTTCATCAGGAAAAAATGGCGGCCATCGGCATGCTGGCGGCCGGTATAGCGCATGAGGTGGGGAACCCCATTGCCGCGATTTCTGCGCTGATGGAAGATCTGCTCAGTGAAAGGGACAATGGCCGTCCATCGTCTAGCAAGGCCGAGACCGATAAAATGCAGCTGGTACTGGAGCAGACACGGCGTCTGAGTCAGATCACCCGGGATATCTCCTGCCTGGTACAGCCCCAGTCGAAAGAGGCACAGTTGTTCGATCTCAATGCCCTGATCCGCAGCACCTGCAAGTTAATGCACTATGATCGGCGCTGGAAGGATATCGAATTTTCGCTCGTACTGGACAAGAATCTGCCCGCCATCAACGGCATCAGTGACCATGTCACCCAGGTGTTGATGAATCTGCTGGTCAATGCCCTGGATGCACTGGAGAATGTCAGTGATCGCCAGGGCCGACTGACCATCTCGACCGGCATGAATCACACACAGGTCTGTTTTTCTGTGGAAGACAACGGCAGCGGCATGAGCGAGGAAACCATCGAACATGCATTGCAGGCATTCTATACCACAAAGCAGGCCGGCAAGGGCAGCGGGCTTGGCCTGACTCTTTGCAATTCGATTCTGGAGGCCCACGGTGGTGAGCTGAAGATAGAGTCAGAACTGGGCAAGGGAACACGCATCCATGTTTACCTGCCATTGCGGGAAACCCCACTGACAGGACAGGAGTCCATATCATGAGTCAGACACAGATCATTGTCGTTGATGATGAACTGGCCATCCGGCAGGTACTGGCAGACAAGTTGCGCAAGGCGGCCAACAATGTCGAGGAATTCGGCGATGCCGAATCGGCACTGGAACGCCTCAGCAAGGAAGATGTGGACATCGCCATCTGTGATATCCGCATGCCGGGCATGAATGGCATCGATCTGATCCGCAAGACCCGTGAGGCTGGAATCGATACCAGTTTTCTGCTCATTACCGCCCATGCCTCTATGGATTCAGCGATTGAAGCCATGCGGCTGGGAGCCTTCGATTACATGCTCAAGCCGGTTCACAGCGAGGAAGTGCTGCACCAGGTCAAGCAGATCAAGGATTTGCGTGCCCTGCGCAACGAAAACAGGTTTCTGCGCAGCATCGTTCTGAAGAAAAAAAACCATGTCTGCACGCTGGCCTCCAGTCAGATGCAGGAAATCGAGCACATGGTCTCCCGTGTGGCCAGAACCGACAGCACGGTTCTCATCACCGGTGACAGTGGAACCGGCAAGGGTTATACCGCTCGACAGATACACAACCTGAGTAATCGCAACAGGGCGCCGTTTATCCCCGTCAATTGCGGTTCCATTCCCGAGAATCTTATCGAAAGTGAATTCTTTGGTCATACCAAGGGTGCATTTACCGGTGCGGACAAGGCAAAGAACGGTCTGTTTGTCGAAGCGGATCGGGGCACTCTGTTTCTAGATGAAATCGGGGAGTTGCCTTTGCATCTGCAGGTAAAGTTGCTGCACGCACTGGAAAACCGGGAAATCCGTGCGGTGGGCAGCGACAATAGTCGTCGTATCGACGTCAGGATCGTTGCGGCAACCAACCGGGATCTGAACCAGATGGTGAGGGAAGGACACTTTCGTGAGGATCTTTACTTCCGGCTGAATGTTTTTCATATCTACATGCCGCCACTTCGTGAGCGCAGTACGGATACCCGGACACTCATTGATTTCTTTCTCAAGCGGGATGCTGATCGGTTTGCCGAAGGCCGCACGGTCAGGCTTTCGTCAGATGCCGAACATCTGTTGCTCAACTATGACTGGCCCGGCAATATTCGTGAGGTGGAAAATGTCATCGCCAGACTGCTTATCCTCTCCGATGGGGATACAATATCGGTCAATGACCTGCCTCCGCACATCCGGGGACAGACGGTGGACAACCGGGT
>JAJRYG010000022.1 GCA_024275915.1 Gammaproteobacteria bacterium | reverse complement strand
CTGCTTACCGGTCGTATCGGCCGCCCCGGCATGGGGCCGTTCTCTTTTACCGGCCAGCCCAATGCCATGGGCGGGCGCGAGGTGGGCGGGCTGGCCAACCAGCTGGCGGCACACATGAACCTGGATGATCCCCAACACCGCCAGACCGTGCAGAATTTCTGGCAGTCACCGCAGGTGGCTGACAGCGAAGGACTCAAGGCCGTGGAATTGTTCGACGCCATGCTCGACAGTCGCATCAGGGCGGTGTGGATCATGGCCACCAATCCGGCGGTGAGTCTGCCCGACTCGGCCAGGGTGCGCCAGGCCCTGCAGCAATGTGAATTCGTCGTGGTCTCCGACTGTGTACGCAACAACGACACCACCCGTTATGCCAACGTGCTGTTCCCTGCCCAGACCTGGGGAGAACGTGATGGCACCGTGACCAGCTCCGAGCGGCGCATCACTCGCCAGCGGGCCTTCCTGCCCACTCCCGGCGCGGCACGGCCAGACTGGTGGATCATCAGTCAGGTAGCCCGGCTGATGGGATTCGGTGAGGCCTTCGGCTACGAGACCCCGGCGGATATCTTCCGTGAACATGCCACCCTCACGGCACTGGACAACGATGGCGATCGCAGTTTCAATCTCGGTGGCCTGGCCGGGATCAGTAAAAAGGAATACGACAACTTTCTGCCCGTGCAATGGCCGGTGACCCAGCAGTACAGCAATGGCAGCAAGCGCCTGTTTGGCGACGGCCGATTCTATACGCCTTCGGGCAAGGCTCGCTTCATTGCCGTGCGCGAACACGCGCCTGCCGCTCAGCTAAGTGAAGACTATCCCCTGCTGTTCAACACCGGTCGCATCCGTGACCAGTGGCACACCATGACCCGAACCGGCCGTTCGGCCCGGCTTTCCGGCCATATCTACGAGCCTTTCGTGGAGCTGCACCCGGAAGATGCCGAACGCTTCGGCATCGATGATGGCACCCTGGTGGAAGTGAGCAGCCGGAAGGGCCGCATCGTGGTACGCGCCTGTGTTACCGACAAGCAGCGGCCGGGCAGCGTCTTCGCGGCCATGCACTGGAACGATCAGTTTGCCAGCCAGGCGGTGGCCGACACGCTGGTGGACAGCCACACGGATCCGGTTTCCGGGCAGCCTGAATTCAAGCATACACCGGTTCATATCGAACCCTACAAGGCGGCGTGGTACGGTTTTCTGCTCTCGCGCCGGCGCCTGGAGATCGTCAATGCCAGTTACTGGAGCTGTTCGAAGGGAAAGGGTCTGTGGCGTTACGAGATCGCGGGCGAATCCGCCCCCGACGACTGGACCCGGTGTGCCCGTGCCCTGCTGTGCCAGCATGCCGATTCCGTGGAATGGATCGAATACCTGGACAAGGGCACCCAGCGCTACCGCGCCGCACGACTGGAAAACGGCCGGCTGGAAAGCTGCCTGTTCATCGGTCCCGATTACCATCTGCCCGAGCGGGACTGGCTGCTGAAACTATTCAACGAAGTCGAACTGGAAGATCAGGACCGCACCAGCATTCTTACCGGCAAGCCGGCCGGTGCCCAGCAGGATGCCGGGCGCGTCGTCTGCGCCTGTTTCGGTGTGGGTCTCAACCTGTTGACCAGCACCATCAGACAGCAGAACCTCACCACTCCCGAAGCCGTGGGCGAGGTACTGCGGGCTGGAACCAATTGTGGCTCCTGTGTGCCTGAAATCCGTGACATCATCGCAGAGGTGCAGGCCACTGGCCGCTAGGCGGCAGGGGCAAGTGACGAGTGATGAAGACCGCCAGCTGAGCTTGTATTTGCTCAGTCATTCAGGGGGTCCCTGATTTATTCAGGGTTTTCCTGAGCAGATTTTTAACCCGAACACGAAAAATTAAACTGAAGGAAGCAAAGATGTACCCTAACATGCAAACCCGCACCCTTACGGTCAATGGTCAGGAGATCCTGACCGACAGCGAAGGCTATATCGTCAATCTCGATGAATGGTCGGAAGATTATGCCCGGGCCGCTGCTGAAACAGAAGGACTGACCCTCACCGACGAACACTGGGAGGTCCTGTATTTCCTGCGTGATTACTGGCAGGAACATCATGTGCAGTGTGAAGTGAGAAAGATGGTCAAGCACTTCAAGCAGGTGTGGGGCCCGGAGCGGGGCAACAGCTCCTACCTACACCGCATCTTTCCCCGCGGGGGACCGCAGAAACAGGGTAACCGCCTGGCTGGCCTGTTGCGTACCAAGGGCGAGCACTGACAGGTTGTTGAAAAAGTCCTTGCCTGAGCAATTTCTACCCGCCAACGGCAAACGCGTGGTTTGCCGTTCCCTCACATTTTCAATGACTTGGGGTCATTGAAAATGGCACTGTCTCCCTGCACCGCACACAGGCTGTTCCAGGTATCCAAGCACTTGCCGACAGGGTCTCTTTGTATTGTCTGAGCGGATATTTGCAACAGCTGTTCATGCTCCGTGCGCATTGAGCGACGAGTGAGTTTTCTACACGTCCACTATAAGGGTGTTTCTCTCAGCTTGATCAGTTCCTTGCGGTAGCCTTCCAGCAGTTTCTCGTAACTGCCATCTTTCTTCATGCTGGCCAGGGCCTTGTTGAAGTCACTGACGATCTTGTCGTGATCCGGGCGGCTACGAGTCACACCGATGCGCAGGCCACGTTTGTCCACGGGCTTGCCGACGAAGGCAAACTGCTTGATGGCATTGGGAAAATACTGGGTCAGTTCGTTGCGGATCACCCATTGATCTCCGAGGGTCAGATCGATCCTGCCCCGTTCCAGCAGGAGCAGATTCTGGATCACATGGTTGTTGGTGATGCGAATGATCGATTTCATGGCATCGAAGTTCTTGCCATAGGCAAAGGAGCTGACAATGCCCACCATGAGGCCGTTGAATTCTTCGGGATATTTCAGCGTGATGGGACTGTCGATGCGTTTGACGAAACGGATCACGTTGGTGTAGTAGGGCTCGCTGAAGTGCAGGCTCTTGTTGCGCTCTTCCGTGTACCAGACAGTGGCAATCACATCATAGATCCCGATATTGGTGCCTTCCAAGGTTCGTGACCAGGACTGGATCTTGTGGGTGGTCTTGTAACCGGCTCGCTGGAAAATGTGATCCACCAGATCCATACCGGCACCATCATTGGGGGCTTCGGGATCCACATAGGGTGGCCAGGTTGCCGCGGCCAGGACCAGGGTCTTTTTTGTTTCTTCGGCCGACAACTGGCCGGGAAGACCCAGCAACAATGACAGGAACAGAGCAGAGAGAGGCATCAGTCGGGATTTCATGGGGTACGCCAGATATCGTTTAGGTATGGATATTCGATGGTATCCCATCCGTGATGGAATGTGAACCAGGCCAGCTGGCCGAGGATGCTCCTCGTGGCCCGGTCAGGGCAGGATCATACTGCCTCATGTACGGTTAGTGGCCGGTGCAAGTGATTGATATTCAGTGTCTGCCGCAGGGACGCGGCAGTCAAGTCGACAGGGATGTCTTTACGACGTCTGAATATCAGTCACTTGCAGCGGCCGCAAGGTAAGTATGCGTTTGCCCTGCCGGCTCGGTCAAAATGAAGGAATATTTGTGAGGTGATGGATGACCCTGGTGCAGGATAACAGATATACTGAATGCTGATTCACCAGAATAAACCGGGTTCACATGGATATCAGTCTGCTCGCCTTTGCCTTCGTGCTTGGCTTTATCGCCATGCAGCTCAACCTGCCACCCCTGGCCGGTTATCTGGCGGCCGGTTTCCTGTTGCATGCCTTTGGTTTCAGTGCAGGCGCTCAGCTGGATTATGTGGCCGAGGCGGGCATCCAGCTGCTGTTGTTCAGCATCGGGCTGAAACTGTCATTGCGCAGCCTGCTGCAACCTTCCATCTGGGGTACTGCCACCCTGCACATGATGCTCTCCAGCCTGTTCATCGGGCTGTTCCTGTTCATGCTGGGGTTTGCCTTCAACCTGTTTCACAGCATGTCGCCCCAGCAATTGCTGCTCATTGGCTTCGCCTTCAGTTTCTCCAGCACCGTGTTTGCCGTGAAGATCTTCGACGAGCGTGGCGAGATGTCCACCCTGCATGGCAAGGTGGCCATCGGGGTTCTCATCATGCAGGACATCTTTGCCGTGCTGTTCATGACCCTGTCCCAAGGCAAGTACCCCCATTTGCATGCGGTTTACCTGCTGCTGGCCCTGTGGCCCATGCGCTGGCTGTTGTTTCGTATCCTCGACCGGGTGGGTCACGGGGAACTGCTGCTGCTGTTCGGCATGCTGCTCACCCTGGGGGGGGCGGCCATCTTTGCCGAGGTAGGCATCAAGGCGGATCTGGGGGCCCTGATCTTTGGCGTATTGCTGGCCAGTCATCCCAAGGCCAATGAGTTGTCCAAGCAGCTCATGGGTTTCAAGGAGCTGTTCCTGGTCGGGTTCTTCCTGCAGATTGGTCTTGGCAACAGTCCCGAGCCCTGGCATTTTGCCGTAGCCCTGCTGCTAGTGCTCGTGGCCCTGTTGAAGGGTGGCTTGTTCTTTCTCATCTTCACCCGTTTCAGGTTGCGTGCCCGTACCGCCCTGTGGGCATCCCTGTCACTGACCAACTTCAGTGAGTTCGGGCTCATCGTCACGGCAGTGGGTGTCAAGGCCGGCCTGTTGCCGGATGCCATGCTGATCATCACGGCGCTGGTGGTGGCGCTCAGTTTTGTCATGGCCTCGGCACTGAACATTGCCCCCCAGTCTCTGTACGAACGCTTCAGCCGCAGCTTCAAGCGATGCGAGACCCTCAGCCGTCTGCCGGGGGATGCACCGGTACAGATGCTCGATGCCAATGTCCTGGTAATGGGCATGGGGCGGGTGGGAACCGGGGTCTACGACGAGCTGGTGGAAGACAACAACATGAAAGTACTGGGTGTGGATACCGATACGAAAAAGGTCATGGCCCACAAGGAAGCCGGGCGCAATGCGGTGGTGGGGGATGCCACCGACAATTATTTCTGGTCTCAGCTGGATCATGACAAGGTGAAGCTGGTGCTGCTGACCATGCCCAACCAGGCCGAGAATGTGCAGGCCATCAAGGAGATCAAGGCCACCGGCTTTTCGGGCAAGATTGCTGCCGAGGCCCGCTATGAGGACGAGATTGCCGAATTGTATGCCGCCGGTGCCCATGCGGCTTACAATATCTATGCCGAGGCCGGCCGCTGCTTTGCCCAAAGCGTACTCGAGACTTTCGGCATGAACCGAACCTGAGCCGACTGGCGGTGGTTCGGGATCACTGTATCTGCCTGACGTCATGGGTGGCACGTTATGGCCAGGTGTGGGGAATGTGAGACAGTTCAAGATGTTCGATGCTGTTCCAGGGGATATCCAGCATTTTGTTTTCGAGCATGATGATGAACTGATCAGACTCAACAAAGGAGTCGATGGCGCGAGTCAGCTGTGTATCTTCATTGGCCTGTCGAAAGGCGAATTTCTGTACCTTGCCGTTGATGTAGTAGACGCTGAGTGAATGGATGCTGTCTTTGGCCATGGTGTGGTCTCCCCGTTTGGTATGGACGAGTTGATTTGTTACATTCGTGCATGTCTGTGAATGACAAGTATTATTAAAAAGGCTCTTCCCTTGATCGGGTGGGCACCACTCATTTGGCAATCCCTTCAGGATAGAGGTCCAGGCCCCCAAGGGGGAAGTAAATTGCATTGGCGAACCGTTCTTTGTTGCGAAACCCCCTGCTGCTGACCTTGATCAATTTGATCCGGCTGTTGAGTCCTTCCGCCGGACCATTACTGACCTTCAGAACAATCGCATTCAAGATGCCCCACAGGTGTTCCTTGACCGTCTTGGCAACGTCTTTGATGGG
>JAJRYG010000021.1 GCA_024275915.1 Gammaproteobacteria bacterium | reverse complement strand
TGCAGGCAATTCCAGCCGCAAACATATATGCGCATAATGTATATTATGTTAAATAGGGAAATGCCAGCTTTTCAGCGAAAACTTGTACTGTTGGTCATCCACAGAAAGTACATTCGACTCTAGAAAGTACATTCGACTCTAGAAAGTACATTCGACTCTAGAAAGTACATTCGACTCTGCATGGGCATATACATGCTCGCGTGCGGCGTCAACGCCGGGTTTCCTTGCAATGTTGATTCTGTATGGATCAGACTTCTGCTTTCTACGCTCCTGCCTGGGAATGCAGACGGTGAAGCGGCTCAATGCCGCGGTTATTGGCGGCGGGCGGTGAGCAGGAACACGGGATATTCTCCGCCATCTTCTTTCCTGACCGTATGGGCGCGATGGAAGCGGATGTCGGTGAAGCCGTGTTTTTCTGCCAGCCGGGCAAGCTGGTCCTGTTCGAAGCCGTGATGAAACACCCCCTGGGCTTCTTCGGGGTGGAAGCTGCCGTCTTCCTTGTCCAGATCGGCGACGGCGATATGGCCTCCCGGTTTGAGGTGTTCGGCGAAGCGCTGGAACAGTTTGTCGGTGTCTTCGACGTGATGCATGGCCATGGCGCTGACGATGAGGTCGAACTGTTTGTTCAGGGGTTTGGCCGTGATGTCCTGACAGACCGTCTGGATCCTGTTTTCGAGTTCGGACTTGGCGGCGAGCTTGTCGAGCATGGCTTTGGAGGTGTCCACGGCAAGAATGCCCCTGACATGAGGAGCAAGCTGGGCACTGATGAGTCCCGTGCCGGCACCAAAGTCCATGACATCCAGATCCTGACTGAGCGCGATGTGTTCGCGGATGGCTTTGCCAATGGCTCTGGACAGTTGCAGGACGAGATCGTTGCTGTCCCAGTCTTTGGCTTTTTCATTGAATAAGTCGGTCATTGTTTGGTCCTGTTTTTTAACCCTGTTCCCATGAACTTCCTTTTTTGCATTTATCTGGCCATTGTCAATGCCTGTTCGATGCCTTGCAGGGTTTGCTGCGTGTCCGTATAACTGTGTGGTATCAACACGGTTTGACCGCCCTGCTCCAGGATCAGACCGGGCAGGCCATGGGTGCCGAGCCGCTCGGCCAGCATGATCTCCTCGTGCAGGGCCTGTTCGATCTCCTGATCATGGATCCTGTTGCTGAAGAACGGCCTGTCGATTCCTAGGCTTTCGGCCAGGGAATAAAGGGTTTCATAGTCCGACGGATTGCCGGCCTGCTGGTAGTAGCATTTCTGGATGGCTTCATACATGGCTTTTTCAAGTCCCTGCTCCCTGGCCACCAGGGCGGCCTTGCAGGCGGGATAGGTGGAGCGCCTGGGGATGTTGCAGGTCCAGAAGTCATGATTGAAGCTGACGCCGGTGCGAGCTGCCACCTCGCGCCAAGTCTGTTGCAACTGCTTGCGCATCCCCTGCCCCATGGGTTCATCGGTTTCAGGCGCCAGCCCTCCGAGCACGTAGACGATTTCCATGTCCGATCGATTTTGCAGTTGTTCCTGCAGGCTATCCCACACCGGCTTGAAACCCCAGCACCAACTGCACATGGGATCATAACAATAATAGAGCCTGTTCGTCACATGCATTGATTCGGTTGACTCCGGTAATTTGATGAATTTTCTGTCCTCATCAGGGCTTGAAAACCAATGACGCCATTCCCATGTCGATGGTACTGGCAGGATATTGAAAAAGTCTCTCTCTGGTCTTTTTCAACCCGGGAGCGGCAAGTAGTACGGTTTGCCGTTTTCTCACATTTTCGATGACCCGGGATCATTGAAAATGGTGGTGCTTCCCTGCACCGCGCACAGCCTGCCAGATGTATTCATACAACAATTTTGGCTGATTCGACTGGCAAGGAGGAACAATTTATGTCTCTGCAGGTAAATGGTAAAACCATCGAAACCGATGAAGAAGGCTTCCTGCTCAAACCTGATGACTGGGATGAGGATGTTGCCAGAGCCTTGGCAGAAAAGGAAGGGGTCGAGCTGGATGAAACCCGCTGGGGGCTGATCAACTATTTCCGTGAATACTATGAAGATCACATGAAACACCCCAGCATGGCCATCCTGCTGCGTACCCTGGGCAAGAAGCACGGCGACAGCTACGAGGACGAGAAGGAATATGAAAAATTCCTTTACTCGGTATTCCCGACCAACCCCATTGCCGAGATTTGCAAGCTGGCCGGCCTCCCCCAGCCCAGGGCCGAGCTGGAAAACTGACTTTCAACCCCCGTTTGCCGGCCATCTCCTGGCCGGTTTTTTTATGTTTTGTGCCATTTTTCCTTGAATGGCATCAGGTTATTGCAGGCTAACACACATTTTTTGTGAAAATGGAATAAAGTTCTGCCCGGCGGGTCCGAAATAACTTCTGGAGGAGTCATCTCGAACTCCATATATACAAGGCATCTTTATCCATGACTCTTTATGGTCTTTCGATCAGCCGTAAAATCTGGGCCGGGTTCGGGTTTGTTCTGCTGTTACTGCAACTTCTGGCCATTATGGCCATATTGAATGGCAGAGATTTACAGGTTGGTTTTGCGCGTATCGTCAATCAATCGCAGCCAACACTCCTCGATACCCTGGAATTGCAGTTTCAGATGGAAGAGTCGGCCGAGAGTCTGGCCTTGTATCTGCTGACCAGTGAACCTGGCTATAAACAGAGTTTTCTGCAGACCATGGAAAAAAACCGGCGCCTGCTTGAACATTTGCAGATCCGGCCAGATATCCGCCAGGATGAAAAAGCCCAGGCTCTGCTGGCGAAAATTGAACAAGGGATCATGCGTTTTCATGGCTATCAGCAAGAGATGCTGCAACTGGCCGAGGATACGGAAAAGAACCTGCCCGGCCAGGCGGTTGCAAGCAATCAGTTGAGTCCGCTTGGGGAACAACTTAGGGATCTGGTTGCGATGATGGTAGTGTCCATCAATAACAGCAACCTCGAGCTGCTCAATGAACCTCCGGGTGAGGAACAGCGGCTCGTCATGCTGATCCAGCATGATATCGATGAATTACGCTACCTGTGGGCAAATGTCATGTTACAGGTACGTGGTTATCTCAATTATCGTGACAGCAATTCACTGGGAAACCTGAGAACCTATATCAAACAGGTTCCTGTGCTGGTCGAGAAGATTCGTGGCTATGACGATGCCCTGCCCTTTGAGCTGGTTGAGGATATCGACTCATTTGACAGAATCCTGCAAGCCTTTCAGCAACCTCTGGAACGCATGATAACGGTACATGGCAGTGAGCGATGGCGTACCGATGCCTGGTTGCTGCGTGAGAAGGTTGGCCCTCTGTTATCCGGTATAGAGCAGGATCTGCACACTCTGTCGGAGTATCAGCAGCAACGGATCAGGCAAATCAATGAAGACATGCTGTCCGGGGTCGAAAATCACAATATCCGAATCATCCTGCTTGATGTGGCCCTGGTGATCCTGGGTCTCCTCGTTGCCTGGTGGATCTCTGGCCAGATCAAGAAACGCCTGCAAACGGTGGTCGATGCCATGGATGAAGTCGCTGTGGGCGATGGTAACCTTTCCCGCCGACTGGATGAAAGTGGACATGATGAAATGTCTCATCTGGCCACCGGCTTCAATCGTTTTGTGCACAAGATTAAAGGGGTGGTCGACCTGGTTATCGAGTCATCGACTTCTCTGGCCGGTGAAGCCAGGGCCATGTCCACGGCAACGAACAAAACCAAGCAGGGTGCCATTTTGCAGCAGTCGGATACCCAGCAGATGGCAGAGGCCATAGGACAGATGTCTCTGTTGGTAGAGGAAATAACCCGGCATGCTGATGCGGCAATAGACTGTGCCAATGCCGCCAGCGAGAAGTCTGTTTCCGGACAACGGGTGGTCAAGGAGACCATTGAAGCCATCAATACTCTGGCCGGCGAGGTTAGCGATGCCGCCGAAGAAATCCAGATGCTGGAACAGGAAAGTGAAAGTATCGATGAGGTCCTGTCCGTGATCCGGGAGATTACTGATCAAACGAATCTGCTGGCACTCAATGCGGCCATCGAAGCGGCACGTGCCGGTGAACAGGGACGAGGTTTTGCGGTTGTTGCTGATGAAGTGCGTAACCTGGCAATCCGTACCCAACAGGGCACCCAGAATATCCAGAAGCGTATTGAACAATTCAAGGCGCATGCAGGCAAGGCCGTCGTTGTAATGCAAAAAAGCCGTGATCGTGCCAGCGATGTCACCAGCAAGGCAAGCCAGGCAGGTGAGGCGCTGGAGGGAATTACCCTGGCGGTGAATACCATCAATGAAATGAATAACAATATTTCCACATCAACCGCAAGTCAGGCGGCGGTTGCCGTGGATATCAATCAGCGGATCGTGACCATCAGCCAGATTGCCGAACAGACAGCAACTGATGCGGTTGCAACCTCGGCCAGCAGTAATGAATTGAGTTTGATGGCCGGTCAACTCAAGGATCTGGTTATGCAGTTCCTGATCCAGGACAAGAGCAGAATTTCCACTTCGACAGACAGGGAATCGGCAACAGAGGCGCAGAGTGATGAAGGTGATGTTACCCTGTTCTGAATGGGCTGGCGGCTGTGGGAAGAAAACCGGGTCTGGGGACCCGGTTTTTTTTATTGCATTCGGTCAGCCCGTCGTAACGATTCAGGGATGAATTATTCAGGGCTTCCTTGGAAAAGTGAAAATCACACTTTTCAATTTTTCTCCTCTGACCAGTCAGGGGGTTCCTTGACCGGATTTGGTACAAAGAGCCTGACTGCTGTTGTGCAAACGTACTTCCTGCTGAACTCGAATGCAGGTACAGGAAAGTCCCGTGTCTGTCTCTCTGCCCTATTCCACGACGATGAACTGGGTCATCATGGCGTGGTCCTAATGTTCGAGGATGTGACAATGCATCATGTAGGCAGTAGTGATCTCGTTGGGATCACCCACGTAATCGTCGAAACGGCCAATGACCCGCACCGTGCCCATGGGTGGTACCTTGAAGGTATCTTTCCAGCCAGCGTCCTCGGGTGCCGGCGGTCTGCCATTGACATCCAGCACCTGCCACATGATGTCGTGGATGTGCACCGGATGCATCATGCCGGTACGGTTGGTCAGCTCCCAGATCTCGGTGGTGCCCAGCCGTGGAAAGGCATCGACCCGGGTTTCCTCGTAGGGCTAACCATTGATGACCCAGGGCTTGGGACCGCCACGCATGCCGAAGGTCCAGCGCCGGGTTTGTACCGAGGCAGCCGGATCCAGCCGTTCGATACGCCGCAGCACAGAAGGAATGACGCTGGGATCATCCTGTACGCGTACCACGTCGAAGCGCATGATCTGCGCCGTACCACCAGAATCGGCCGTGTTCTGCAGTACGATCTGATCCCCCACGTTTGTATTGCCGAAGTCGATGATCGCGTCCAGTCTCTCGGCTGGTGCAATATTCAGGCTGTTACGACTGACCGGTGCTTCGAGCAGGCCTCCGTCGGAACCGATCTGCACGAAGCTGGCACCATTGCTCAGCACCAGGTTGTAGGAGCGGGCGTTGGAACCGTTGAGGATCCGCACACGGTAACGGGCAGTACCCACCTCTAAGTAGGGCCAGGGCGTGCCATTGACCAGGATGGTGTCACCGAGTTCACCCATGATATTGTCGTTGTAGATCAACGAACCGTCGGTGGCAAAGGTGCGGTCCTGGATGACGATGGCCAACTCGTTGTCCCCGGAAGGCAGTCCCAGTGAACGCTCATAGTCATCCGACATCAGATAGAAACCGGCCAGCCCTGCATAGACCTGATCGCCGGTCAGATCGTTGGTGTGATCGTGATACCAGAGTGTGGCGGGCAACTGCTTGTTGGTGTACAGATAGTCTTTCGAGGTGCCGGGATCGACAAAATCCACGGGGTGGCCATCGTTGCCAGCCGGCATGTGGCCACCGTGCAGGTGGGTGGTGGTCTGCACATTGGTGTTATTGATCTGGCGGACGATGATCTCCTGATCCGAATCCACCAGGATGGTGGGACCTGGTGTCATGCCATTGTAGCCAAGAATGTCCGTCTGAAGACCCAGAATGATTTCAACCGTGGCGTTCTGCTCCACGATTTCATAGATGGGCCGGCCAAGGGCATCAGTGCCGGTGGTCTGGGCGACTGGGGGTATGTTCAGTGGCAGTTCGAAGACAGGTGCACTGGCACCACCACCTCAGCCCATGCCGCCTCTGGCCAGACCGGGTTTTGCCAGCAACAATGCCGGAGCAGAAGCGCCCAACGTTTTAAGAAACTGTCGACGTGATGTAGTCATGATGTGTTCTCCCTTTGTATATCTGTATTTAATAATTTACTTATTATGATTTGGTTTTTTCCCGGACCAGTGTCACAGGCCACGAGAAAAACAGCGGGAGTAACGTTAATGACGTGGAGGAAAAATGTATGTAACCAAGGTCTGTACCTTTAGTGTGTTACTTTTGATACAGCGTTGGGTTGCGAAATGCGGTAAGGTATTAATCTGTAAGTGTTATGGCATCTGTTACGTTGTTCTGATGTTTCAGCCAGTGCGGCGCACTGATACGGACAAGGGCTTGATTTGTGATGAACCCCCCACTTCATTCAGCTGACAAGAGATGGATAGACACTCATGAGTATCAGTAATCAGACTTG
>JAJRYG010000020.1 GCA_024275915.1 Gammaproteobacteria bacterium | reverse complement strand
ACTTCACTCCTATTTGGATTACATGAGCCCCTGTGACTATGAACGGAAATTACTGGAAATGAAAAATGCGGCTTAACTGGGGTGTCACAAAACACTTGACCACGTCAGTGACCTATGGACTGCGACGCTCGGGCTTGGCCCGTAGCGAAATCCAGCGCCGCGTTGAGGCTGGCCTGGAATGGGCAGGACTCGCCCCCCTGGCGCAGCACAATGCGCGGGAACTTTCCGGTGGTGAAAAGCAGCGTATTGCCCTGACCCGCGCGTGCATGCTCTCACCCCGTTTGCTGTTGCTGGACGAGCCCACGGCCAACATGGACATCGAATCACGAGAACAAACCATCCACCTGATCCGCCGCCTGAAAAAGGAAGGCATCAGCAGCATCGTCACCACCCATGAGCCGCAGCTGGCCAACAACATCGGTGACGATCATCTGCATCTGTGCAAAATTGCCCATGTCGCTATACAATGGTGCGACCCTTCCTGTATCAGCGTGATCCTGACGCCGAACAGGCGGTCCAGCGTCAACTCGTTCCATCTTCGCTCACCGACAGGAACCCGGCTGTAAACATGAACAACACCACATTCACCTGCCCCACCGGGGACATCACCGCGGTCATCCTTGCCGGTGGCAAGGCTCGTCGCATGGGCGGCAAGGACAAGGGACTGCTGCCCCTCAACGGACGACCGATGATCGAATACGTCATCGACACGCTGCGTCCCCAGGCCGGCAAGCTGCTGATCAACGCCAATCGCAACTCCGAACAATATGGCCGCTACGACTTGCCGCTGGTCAAGGACATGCTGGGTGACTACTTCGGACCCCTGGTGGGCATGGCCAGCGCCATGCAGCAGGCACAGACACCCCTGTTGCTTACGGTTCCCTGCGACTCACCCTGCCTGCCGGCCGATCTGACAGACAGGCTTTACCAGGCAATGGAACGGGAGCATGCCGATATCGCCGTGGCGCACGATGGCGAACGCATGCAACCGGTATTCGCCCTGCTGCGCTGCACCCTGCTGCCGAGCCTGCTTGCTTACCTGCAGGCCGGTGGTCGCAAGATCGACACCTGGTATCAGCAGCACAAACTGGCACTGGCCGATTTTTCTTCCCAGCCGGAAACCTTCATCAACGTCAACACGCCGCAGCAACGGGCCGAACTCGAATCAAGTCTGAGCCGCAATACCAGGGCACCCACAACCTCCTAACCTCTCTTGTCGGAGACACGCCATGAAACCCCAACCGAATCGCCAGAACGGCTATTGTGCCTGACACCAGCTGAAACCGGCCGATACCGCCCTGGCTGAAATCCTCGCCAGTGTCGAAACCGTGGCCGGTATCGAGCGGGTTTCGGTACGCCAGGCCCTGGACCGGATTCTGGCCGAGGATGTGATTTCCTCGATCAACGTCCCGCCACATGTCAATTCGGCCATGGATGGTTATGCCCTGGCGGGTTCGGATTTACCCTCCAGCGAGGCGAAATCGTATCGCATCATCGATACGGTACTGGCCGGTGTCCCCTCCTCCTGCAAGGTGGAATCCGGTACCTGTGTGCGCATCATGACCGGCGGCATGCTGCCCGCCGGCGCAGATACCGTCGTCATGCAGGAGGAAGCACGGGTGGAGGGAGAGACCCTGACCCTGCAAAGTGGCCATCGACCCGGCCAGAACGTGCGCCAGGCGGGAGAAGATCTGGCCATCGGTGATGTGGCGATTCCCCGCGGTAAGCGTATCGGTCCGGCCGAACTGGGGCTGGCCACTTCACTAGGCTGTGCCGAGCTGATGGTGCGGCGCCCCTTGCGGGTGGCCTTCTTCTCCACCGGCGACGAACTCAAGTCTGTCGATACCCCGCTGGGTGATGGCGAAATCTACGACAGCAACCGTTACACCCTGTATGGCATGCTGCAGCGACTGGGCATCAATGGTATCGACATGGGGGTGATCCCTGACGAACGCCAGGCCATGCGCGAGGCATTCCAGACCGCAGCGGCAATCGCCGACGTGGTCCTGACCTCGGGAGGGGTGTCGGTCGGTGAAGCCGATTACACCAAGGAAGTCCTCGCCGAAGTCGGTGAGGTGGGGTTCTGGAAGCTGGCCATCAAACCGGGCCGCCCGCTGGCCGTCGGCCGCATCGGTCAGGCCGTTTTCTTCGGCCTGCCCGGCAATCCCGTCGCCGTGATGGTCGCCTACTACCAGTTCGTGCAACCTGCCCTGCGCAAGATGCTGGGAGAAAAAAACCGCTTTCCAATGCGCTTTTTTGTCCCTCTCAAGGGGCACATCCGCAAACGCCCGGGCCGCACCGAATTTCAGCGCGGCATCCTGGAAACTGACGACCAGGGCCGGCTTTGCGTCCGGCCCACTGGTGCACAGGGTTCCGGTATTCTTCGTTCCATGAGCCAGGCCAACTGTTTCATCGTCCTGCCCCATGAGCAAGGCAATCGCGCAGATGGAGAAATGGTGGAAGTGGAGCCGTTCCATGCGCTGTCCTGATGTCCCGAATGACGAGCGACGATAAAAAGCGCTCATCATCGGCACGCTCCTGGCGTGACAAACCCGGGAAGTCACCTCCACACACTACCGACACATTTTGCCAGACAAAAAAACCACGAAGCCGAAAGCCCGTGGTTTTTTTTCAGCCGTGACAAGCCGTCAGTTCGTTAGCAACAAGCCCGACAATTCCGACGCGCCAAAACACGGCCCTCATCACTCGTCCCTTTGATCATGATGACCACCTACGTTCAGCACCTTGAGATCGTTGGTTGCCTTGATCCTGCCATAGAAGCCCTGGGCACGAACCAGTGACTCGACTTCATGCAGGCGTGGCTCGGTAACCGGTGTGATGTGTGAAAGAACGAGTTTTTTCACACCCGCGGCAGCCGCCACCTGGCCCATGCGGGTCGGCGTGGTGTGCAGCTTGAAAAACAGCGGATTGGACGGGGCATCATCCATGATGCCGGTATCGTAAATCAGCACGTCGGCGCCATTGGCCAGGGTCACCATGTTGTTGCTCACCGAACTGGTGTCACCGCTGTAGACCAGGCTCTTGCCCTTGTAATCGATGCGATAGGCGACGGCGGGAACCGGGCCATGGTTGACGGCAATGGCGGTGATCCTCAAACCCTCCTTTTCATAGACCAGTTCGGTTTGTGCACCTTTCCATGTTGATGACACATCATGCACCTTGTAATTGAAAATCCCGGCACGGATGGCCCGGGTGAAGATGTTCAGGTAACGCTCCACGCCATTGGGCATGGCATAGTAGCTGTTGACATAATCGGTGGTGGAGGGGTACTGGGCGATGCGGGTTTTGGGGAAAGGTATGCCATTGGCATCGGGGCCCCAGATATGAATTGGGGCCGTGCGAAAGGTTCCGGCACGGGTATTGTGGAAGTACACGGTTTTCAGAATCGAAGACAGGTCACCGGTATGATCCACGTGCAGATGGGTGAGCAGCACCAGATCCAGATCCCGGATATCCGCGCCACTGGCGGCAATGCGCTGGTAGGTACCGCCACCGGCATCGAGCAGGATACGGGGTTTGCCATCGACGAACACCAGGTAACCCGCACTGGCACGGCCACTGGATGTGGCCACTGGCCCGCCTGAACCCAGGACAATGGCGGACAGGTCGCCCCTGACCTTGTCTACCGGCAGTTTTTCGTGTGCGGTCGCGGGCAATGTCAGGAGACAAGTGGTCAGCAGCAATAATGTTCGTTTCAGAGAATGGATTTTCATTTGAGGCACCTCCATGGTGGTCTTGTTTTCTTGTTATGTCCCGTCAAAGGGGTTTGTATGGCAAACAAGCTACCCCCTTCCCGTGCCAAAACTATGTGACCCCAGATACACAAGGCAATTTGCAATCCGGATTACCCACTTTTGCCTGACACCGATAACGGATGAATCGGTCTGGCTCATTGCAAATAGTCCGAATTCGGACTATTGTTTATTTATTGGCCGATTTCATACGCGGAGGTAAAAATGGCCGCCAGTGGCAGCGAAACGAGCGGCACCCTTGCCGACGAGACCGGCGAGGTGTCACGGGAGGCAATGGCAGAAGCCGGCTTGCTGGCCTTTTTTGCCATTGCCGAAGAATGGCAACTCAATACCCGCGAGCAACGCGCCCTGCTCGGCAACCCGGGGCGCAGCCGCTTCTTCGACCTCAAATCGGGCCGGCGCACCCACCTTTCCGACGACGAAATGGACCGGCTCGCCTACCTCACCGGCATCTACGCCACCTTGCAGATCCTCTACAGTCCGGAAAATATCCATCTCTGGCTGACCAACCCCAGCGAAGCCACTTCCATCTGGCGTGGCCAGTCGCCCCTGCAATACATGCTCAGCGGCAAGATGATGGCCCTGCTGGATGTCTACCGGTATCTCAACGGCCTGCGTGGCGCGGCCTGAGCCTTGCACCACGCTTGGCAAGGTACGCATGAAAGCGCCCCTCCCGCCCCTGGCACGACTGCACTGGCAGAAGCAGTACCGCATCATTTCCAGCCGCTACCCACCCATCGACCTGTTCGAACGGCTTAACCTGGGCGAGAAGCAGCGACGCGCCCTGTGGGCCCTGCAGGCCCGGGTCAACCCCCGTCTGCTGCAGCAGACCGGCGATCTTCACCTTGTTCGCGAGGGTGACATGGTCAGTGGACACAATGCCCATGTTGTGATGGCGGCATTTACCCATATCGGCTTTGCCAGCCGTTTCAGTGACGGCAGCTACGGCATCTACTATGCGGGCCGACAGCTGGAAACCGCCATCCGCGAAACGGTCTTTCATCGCCAGGGAGATGCCGTGGAGCGCCGGCTCCTGTCCCAGGAGTTCGACATGCGCGCCTACATCGGCGAGGTGAAGAAACCCCTGTATGATGTGCGTGGCAAGGCCTATGCAAACCTGCATGACCCGGAGCTGGCCAGTTACCCCGTTGCCCAGGGCTTTGCCCGCAACCTGCTGCAGCGCGCCCCGGATGCCTGGGGGCTGGTCTTCAACAGCGTCCGTCACCCAGGGGCTGCCTGCATCGCCGCCCTCCGGCCCCCGGCTGTTTCCCTGCCAGTCTCCGGCCCCCACCTGACCTATGTCTGGGACGGTGAAAGAATCAGTACAGTCTACGAAAAGTCCGAGCCCGTGCTGACGCTGTAAGTGTGATCCTGCCACCCCAGCGTATCCGTCTTAAAATCTGACGCTAGTGCCGGGCCCTGAGTCGGTATTTTCCCTCATGCCGGCATGGCGATGGATTGCGGCTCGCGGGCCGTTTCGAGGCAGACAGCATGATCTCCTCCGTCTCTGGTGACTTTTTTTCGGATTATGCTGTCAACCGTCAGTTCTTCCCTACGTTAAACCCCACAAGCCCACCCGCTCCAGCGATAACCGGGGGCGATTTTTTCAACCAAGCCAAACGGGGATTTACCATGAAACCAGCGAACCTGCTAAAACGACATCTCACGGGCCTTGTTGCCCTGTTATTCTTCACGACACTGGTGCTCACCGGCTGCGGCGGAGGAACCACTACATCCGATGACACCACCACGACCAGCAGCGGTGTGGTCAACATCAGCCTCACCGATGCCGAGGGTGATTTTGCTTCCTACACGGTCGACGTCCTGTCCATGACATTGACCCGGGCCAATGGCACCGTGGTGGAAACCCTGCCCGTGCAGACCCGGGTCGATTTTGCCCAGTACACGGACATGACCGAGTTTCTGACTGCCGCAACCGTACCGGCGGGGGTCTACGTCAAGGGCAGTCTCAAGCTCGATTTCTCCAATGCCGACATCTGGGTGGAGGATGCCAATGGCAATGCCGTCAAGGTCAACAGCATCGTCGATGAAGCCGGCAACCCGGTCACCATCATGGACACCTCGGTCAAGCTGGAAGGCCGCAACCGGCTGCTCATTGCCCCTGGCATTCCCATGCACCTTTCCCTGGACTTCGATCTCAAGGCATCCAACACCATCGTATTCAATGATACCGGCGAGCCCGAGCAGACCGTCAAGCCCGTCCTGATTGCCGAGGTGGAACGCAACTCCAACAAGATCCAGCGGCTGCGTGGCCCGCTGAAAACCGTCAATGTGGATGACGGCAGTTTCAGTGTCTATCTGCGCCCTTTCTATCACCGTATCCGTCACCAGGATCGGCATTTTGGCAGTGTCAACGTCGTTACCGGCGATGCCACGGTGTATGAAATCAACGGCGAATCCTTTCAGGGAGCCGAGGGGCTGCAGGTCTTGTCCGAGCAGACACCCCTGACCGCCGTTATCGTCCGCGGCAGCCTGAAATTCCGCCCTGCCCGTTTCGAAGCCTCCGAAGTCTATGCCGGCAGCAGCGTGCCCGGTGGTGACATGGATGTGGTGCGTGGCAGTGTGGTGGCCCGCCGGGGTGACAGCGTGACCCTGCGTGGCGCCACCTTGATGCGCAGCAATGGCGCGGTGGTCTTCAATGACACGGTGACCATCCAGCTTGCCGACAGCACCATCATCAAGAAACAGCTGTCACTGGGCAGTTTTGGCAAGGATGATATTTCCGTGGGTCAGCGTCTGGTGGTGTTTGGCACCATTATCAATGATGCGATCAGCGACCTGGTGGTCGATGCCAGCAATGGTTATGTGCGCATGCAGATGACTCGCCTGGGTGGCACTGTCGTCACCAATGACGACACACCCGCCTTCGACCTGAACCTGACGTCCATCAACGGCCGCAACGTCAGTCTGTACGACTTCGCCGGTACCGGCGTCGATACCGCCAGTGATGCCGATCCGGCCAATTATGAAGTGGCCACCTCGACACTGGACGTTTCGGCCATTGGTGTCGATACCCGTGTGGCCGTTCGCGGCTTCGTCAGCCCCTTTGGCCAGGCACCGAAGGATTTCGAGGCCCTGACTGTCATCCGTGCAGCGGATGCTTCCATTTTACCGGCACCGGTCCCCGAGCCCCTGCCGGTTGAAACCCTGTAATCCTCTGTTTGGCAGGCTGTTGAAAAACGCTGCGTTTCGACAGCCTGCTGGCGGTGCAGGGATGCACCGGAGTTGAAAAGGGCCAGGATGGCCTTTTTTCAACAAGCTGCCAGGAGGATTGCATTACCCCAAACGGCATTCCGGCACAATCCGGGATGCCGTTTTTTATTTTCCTTTATCGCCGATTAACATAGCCACGGCCCAGAAAAATAATTAGACTCTGGATTGCGAATCCTGATATTTCCACGCCAGAGAACAACAACACAATGATCAGCCGACTCTTCAACGAATTTCTCAAGATGGAAAGCGCCGGGGGCATCGTGCTCATCATTGCCGCCATCATCGCCCTGGTCATGATCAACAGCCCCATGGCCGGACTCTACAACAGCCTGCTGTCGACCCCGGTGGAAATCCGCATCGGCGATTTCGAAATCGCCAAGCCCCTGCTGCTGTGGATCAACGACGGCCTGATGGCCGTGTTCTTCTTTACCGTGGGCCTGGAACTCAAGCGGGAATTCATGATCGGCGAACTGTCCACGCCTTCGCAAATCGTACTGCCAGCCGTTGCCGCCCTGGCGGGCATTCTGGTCCCGGCGCTAATCTATGTGCTCCTGAACGTGGATGATCCTGTGCGCCTGCGGGGCTGGGCCATCCCCTCGGCCACGGACATCGCCTTTGCCCTGGGCATCCTGGCCCTGCTGGGCAGCCGCATCCCGGCCTCGCTGAAAATCTTTCTCATGACCCTGGCGATTCTCGATGACGTGGGTGCCATCATCATCATCGCCATTTTCTATACTTCGGAGCTCTCCGTGCTGTCCCTGGGCATTGCCTCCACTGCGCTGGTGATCCTGTTCATCATGAACCGCCGTGGCGTCACCAGTATTCCGGCCTTCCTGTTCGTTGGTCTCATCATGTGGGCCTCGGTACTCAAGTCGGGCGTGCATGCCACCCTGGCCGGGGTGGCACTGGCCTTCATGATCCCCCTCACCGACAGGAACAACCCCGACAACTCCCCCCTCAGGGAACTGGAACATGAACTGCACAAGCCAGTGGCCTTCTTCATCGTGCCCATCTTCGCCTTTGCCAATGCCGGTGTCCCCCTTACCGGCCTGGGCTGGGACGACTTCCTGCAACCGGTCACCCTGGGCATCATCCTTGGCCTGTTCGTTGGCAAGCAGGTGGGCGTGTTCGTGGTCAGCTGGGTGCTGATCAGGTTCAGACTGGCCAGCCTGCCCGCTGGCGCATCCTGGCCACAACTCTATGGTGTCGCCCTGCTGTGCGGCATCGGCTTTACCATGAGTCTGTTCATCGGCTCACTGGCTTTCGAACATCTCGGCCAGGAATATTTCAAACCGGCACGCCTGGGTATCCTGGTGGCCTCGTTTCTTTCCGCCCTTGTCGGTTACCTGGTATTGCGCTTTTCCACCTCGACAAGTGACGGGTAACATCTAGCTGACAACACCGGGAGGCACAAACGGGTATTGCCAATGAGCGCCACGTCCCACAGCCCTGTTTTTCTGCACCACAACGATCTGCAGCAGCTGCTGCAGATCCTGCAGCATGACGGCTATACCTGTATCGGCCCGCAGGTTCGTGATGGTGTCATTCACTACGATCACATCGACACCGTCGAACAGCTGCCACGGGGTTATGGTCAGCACCAACAACCCGGCCATTATCAGCTGGAACCTGCCGGCCATGACCGTTACTTTGCCTGGGCCAACGGCCCCCAGGCACTCAAGCCCTGGCTGTTCAGCCCCCGCGAAGCCCTGTGGCAATGCCAGGCAGGGGAGGACAAGCTGGCATTCGAGCAGGTCGCAGCAGAGGATGATCCCCTGGCCGTCTTCGGGGTGCGGGCCTGTGACATCGCCGCCCTGTATCTGCACGACAAGCACTTCCTGCAACAGACCCATCGTGATCCCGGCTATCGGAGCCGGCGCCAGAACCTGCTGCTGGTGGCCGTCAATTGCAGCCACCCGGCCGAGACCTGCTTTTGTGCCTCCACCGGCGACGGCCCCGAAGTGCATTACGGCCATGACTTGGTCCTGTCGGAGCTGAGCGAAGGGTTCATCGTCCAGGCCCATACGGAAAAAGGCCTGTCGATACTCGCCCGCCTGCCCGCAGAAACGGCCAGTCAAAGCCGAATCGCCGCCGCACAAGCCAGCAGTCGGGCGGCGGCGGAACAACAGGGCCGCCGTCTGCCTTCACAAGATCTGCAGGCCGCCCTGTTTGCCAACCTCGACCATCCCCGCTGGGAGGACATCGCCCGGCGCTGCCTGTCCTGCGGCAACTGCACCAGTGTCTGCCCCACCTGTTTCTGTCACCGCGAATTCGATGAACCTTCCCTGGATGGCCAAACCAGCACCCATTACCGCCAGTGGGACTCCTGCTTCAATCAGGGTCACAGTTACATCCACGGCATCACCCTCCGTGCCGAGACCCGCCTGCGCTACCGCCAGTGGCTGACCCACAAGCTGGGCAGCTGGCACCAGCAGTACGGCCGTTCCGGCTGCGTGGGTTGCGGGCGTTGCATCAGCTGGTGCCCGGTGGGTATCGATCTCACTGCCGAAGCCAGCCTCATCTGTACAGGAAGTGAAGCATGAACAGCCCCTACCTGCCTCAGGAAGCCCGGATCATCGAGCGCATCGAGGAGTCCCCCGGCCTGTTCACCCTGCGCCTGCACTTTACCGAACCGAAGCGACAGGAGGCCTATCACTTCGAACCAGGCCAGTTCAACATGCTCTACCTGTACGGGGTGGGTGAAATCCCCATCTCCATCGTCTCCGATCCGAAAGATGAGCACATCATCGACCACACCATCCGAGCCGTGGGCCGGGTCAGCCAGGCCATGTCCCGGCTGAAAACCGGTCAGTCCATCGGCCTGCGCGGCCCCTTTGGACGTGGCTGGCCCCTGCAGACCGCCGAAGGCCGCGACGTGGTGGTGGTCACCGGTGGGCTGGGCTGTGCCCCGGTGGTGTCGGTGATCAACTACATCCAGCATCGCCGGGAACGCTTTGGCAAACTCAACATCGTGCAGGGGGTCAAGCACTCCAGCGATTTCATCTGGAAGGAACGCTATGATCACTGGCGGCAAATGCCCGACACCACGGTGCTGCTGGCGGCCGACCGTGGCGATCCCATCTGGCCCTGGCATGTGGGCCGGGTCACCGATCTGTTCGACCAGCTGGATTTCGACCCGGCCAATGTCAGCGTCATGCTCTGCGGACCCGAAGGCATGATGCACGTGGTGGCCCGGCAGATGCTTGAAAGAAACGTGAACGAAAATGAAATCTGGCTGAGCATGGAGCGCAATATGCAGTGCGCCGTGGGTCATTGCGGCCATTGCCAGTATGGTGCCCACTTCATCTGCAAGAATGGGCCGGTATTCAGTTATGCCGAGCTGCAACCCCTGTTCGGCCAGCCGGGGTTCTGATCATGAGCCGCAAACCCAAAGTCGCCATCCACAAGTTCAGCTCCTGCGACGGTTGCCAACTGGCCTTTCTCAACCTGGGCGAGGATCTGCTGGCACTGAGCCGGCAGGTGGAGATCGTCCACTTTGCCGAAGCCGGCCCGGTCAACGAAGAGATACCGGTGGACATCGCCTTCGTCGAAGGCAGCATTTCTACACCCGCGGATCGGCCCCGCATCGAAAAAATCCGCCACAACAGCCGGTTCCTCATCACCATGGGCGCCTGCGCCACCAGTGGCGGTATCCAGGCCCTGCGCAACATGGCCGACACCAACGCCTGGATCGGTGCCATCTACGCCCGCCCCGACTTCATTGACAGCCTGGATGACTCCACGGCCATTGCCAGACATGTCAAGGTGGATTTCGAACTGTGGGGCTGTCCGGTCAACTCGCAGCAGATCCTCTCCTGCGTGTGTGCCCTGCTGTCGGGCGTGTTACCCGTCGACCAACACGACAGTCTGTGCCAGCAATGCAAGCAACAGGGCCTCGCCTGCCTCATGGTCAGCCAGGGCCTGGCGTGCCTGGGCCCCGTCACCCGCGCAGGCTGTGGCGCCCTGTGTCCCTCCTTGGGCCGTGGCTGCTATGGTTGCTATGGTCCTGCCGAGAACCCCAATGGCCCTGCCCTGGCCCAACGCTTCATGCAGCTGGGGCTGAGTGCCGAGGAAACCCGCCGACGTTTTCTGTTCATCAACAGCGCCGCACCGGCCTTCAATGAAACCGGCCTGAAACTGCCCGACGCCAAACCGCAAGGGGAACGCTGAGATGAGCAAACGCCGCATCGACATCAACGTGCCGGTACTGGCCCGGGTGGAAGGCGAAGGCGCCCTGGAGCTGAAGATCCGCGATGACCGCATCGAGGAACTGCACCTGCGCATCTACGAACCGCCGCGCTATTTCGAAAAGTTTCTCGAAGGCCGCGGCTACGACGAGGTACCCGACACGGTGGCGCGGATCTGCGGCATCTGCCCGGTGGCCTACCAGATGAGTGCCGTACAGGCCATCGAGTCCATCTTCGGCATCGAGGTTTCCGGCTGGAGCCAGGCCATGCGCCGGGTCATGTACTGTGGTGAATGGCTGCAAAGCCACAGCCTGCACATCCACATGCTGGCCGCACCGGACTTTCTCGGTTTCAACAGCATCATCGAAATGGCCGAACAGCATGCCGATGAAGTGCGCCGGGGTCTGATGTTGCAAAGCCTGGGCAACGATCTCATTGCCCTGTTCGGAGGCCGTTCGGTACACCCGGTTGGTGTGCGTACCGGCGGCTTCCACAAGCCTCCCGCAAAGGAAAGCATCCTGGGACTCGTGCAGCGCCTGCGCGCCGCCCTGCCCGAAGCCGAGGCCCTGATCCGCTGGACCGCCTCGCTGGATCTGCCCGAGGATGACCAGGACTTTCCCAGCGTGGCCCTGCGCCATCCGCAGGACTACGCCATCGAATCCGGCCGCATCGTCTCCGATCAGGGCCTGGACATCGGCATCGACGCCTACGAACGGCACTTCGAAGAATTCCAGGTGCCCCACTCTACCGCCCTGCACAGCCTGCTGCATGGCCAAGCCTACCTGCTTGGTCCGCTGGCCCGCCTCAACCTCAACCAGGATCGCCTGCCCGCACCGACCCGCGCCTGCCTCGATGCCACGGGCATCGGCTTTCCCTCGCGCAACATGTTCCACAGCATCGTCGCCCGTGCCGTGGAGATCCACCTGGCCCTCGTCGAAGCCATCCGCCTGCTGGAAAACCCGCCAGCGGATCGGAACAGCGATCCGCAAGTCGTGCCGCAAGCCGGCACCGGCTTCGGCTGTACCGAAGCACCTAGGGGCATACTCTGGCACCGCTATGAACTGGACACGGCCGGCCGGGTCGAACAGGCCCGCATCGTGCCGCCCACCAGTCAGAACCAGGCCCGCATCGAACAAGATCTGCGCCAGTCCCTGCAGCACTTCGGCCTGGAGCATGACGAAGCCGGCCTGCGCCTGCATGCCGAGAAGGTCATCCGCAACTACGACCCCTGCATCTCCTGCGCCACCCACTTTCTGCTGCTCGACGTGCAACATCTGGATACCGCGAAATCCATCACAGCCATTCAGACGGCTGAACATGTTCATGTCATCGGTATTGGCTCCCCCGGTGACAACGACCAACTGGGCTGGCAGGTCGTGCAGCAGCTCCAACAGGATCGGCAGCTGAAAAACCACATGCCCGAAAGACTCACATTCACCACCTTGGATCGTCCCGGTACCGCCTTGCTGACATATCTGAAAAACAGCGCCCTGATCGTCCTCGTCGACAGCCTGTGCAGTGATGACCCTTCCCTTGCCGGCCAGATCATCGAACTCGATACCACGGCTCTGACCGGCAGCACAAACGGCCTTTCCAGCCATGGCCTGGGGCTGGCCGAAACCCTGTCCCTCTATCACACCATGCACAGCAACGATGAAACCGGCCCGGACATTCACCTCGTCGGCCTTGATACCGGAGGGGCTGCGAGCCCCCCCTTCAAGCCACAGGCCGTCACAGAACTGGCCTGGTACATTCGGGAAAAACTGCTTTCATTCCTGGAACCCAAACAGCCGACATAGGCCGCATCTCTTTTATTGGTTCTTCTAAGGTTTTAGACTTTTTGGCTCTTCCCCAAATAGAGTGGGTAGATTATCGTAAACCCCTATGAGAGATAAAGACCTATAGGCCCAGATCCTGGGCATCAAGCGTCCCTGGCAGGTATCCGGAGTAGAACGGGCATTGTCGGAGGGCGAAGTCACCGT
>JAJRYG010000019.1 GCA_024275915.1 Gammaproteobacteria bacterium | reverse complement strand
GAGCTGTCAGTGACATTATTCAGCCGCCCGCTCAGCGAGGAACACATCACCAATCGCTATCATCGAAGACGGATGGAAATTCAGAAAATACAGAGGGCACTGCCGCTGTGAGATTTATTCCGGACAGTAGTGAGCGAAGGCTGGCATCCAGGGAGGGGTGGTATAGACACAAATGTCCTTCGCTACCACTGAACCTTGTCACTCGTCATTGTTTTTCACAACGAAGACCAAAGCCACGAACAATGGTTCTTGCTTGTATCTTGTATCTTGAATCTTTTACCTTGAGTATCTGCGTGATATCACGCCTCTTTCTTGCATTGCGCACAGATCCCGTAGATATACAGGGCATGGTCGGTCATGTCGAAGCCCTTCTCTTCGGCAATCTTGTGCTGACGTTCCTCGATGGTGGGATCGAAAAATTCCTCGATGTGGCCACATTTTACGCAGACGATGTGATCGTGGTGCTCGCCCAGGTTGAGTTCGAACACCGAGTGGCCTTCCTCGAAATGGTGGCGGGTCACCAGACCGGCGGTTTCGAACTGGGTAAGCACGCGGTAGATGGTTGCCAGCCCCACATCTTCACCGGCTTCGAGCATGGCCTTGTAGACTTCCTCGGCGCTCATGTGGCGAACCCGGCTGGATTCGAGGAAATTGAGGATTTTCATGCGGGGCAAGGTGGCCTTGAGGCCGGCTTTTTTCAAATCTGAGGTCTGCATGGCTGTCTCGGGTACAAATGGGCAATAATGGATGTTAAATTGTCTTGGCCGGCAAACTTTTGTACCATGGTCGGCCGATTCGGCGATTATACCTGATAATAATACTCAAGATGCGAAAAATTCTCATTCCGTTTATGCTTTCACTTGGCCTTTTTCTGAGTGCGTGTTCTGCCTACAAAATCGACATTCAGCAGGGCAATGCCTTCGATCGGGAAGATTTTGCCGAGTTGCGGGTAGGAATGAATCAGCGCCAAGTCACCTTTTTACTTGGTACACCGATGATCAAGGACCCCTTCCACCCCGATCGCTGGGATTATGTCTATACGTTCCAGCCGGGCGGCAAACCCATGGTCAAACAGCACCTGACCCTGTGGTTCGAGGGGGAAAAACTGGTGAAAATCGATGACAGCCATGTGGCCAGGGAAACCCTGCCCTCACGCAGCCCCAACAAGCTCCGGCACGTAACAGGTGGGGGGGGTGGAGGCGGTCACGGCCACTGACAATCCGGTTTGCTGACGTCCTTTCAGAGGCATTGCACCCCAAACCCCTGTTACGCCTTGCTGACGCTGTCCGCTGCCGATGCAGCTTCCGACTTTTTCTCTTTCTTTTGTGCCCGCTTGCGCCGTGACTCCTTGGGATCGGCAATCAGCGGGCGGTAGATCTCGACCCGATCATGCTCGCGCAAGACCGTATCGGACTTGGCGATCTTGCCAAAGATGCCGGTCTTGTTGGTCTTGCCCAGCTCGATTTCGGGAAACTGTTCGAGAATGCCGGAACGCTGGATGGCCTCCTCCAGGGTGGTCCCTTCTTCCACTTCGAGCGGGATGATCACCTGCACGTCGGGTTTGGCATAGGCCACTTCCACCTGGATCATTTTCTTATCCGCCATAGACCTGTTTCGCTCTTTGTATAAAGGAATCCATCAGTGAGCTGGCAATCATGTTGAACAAGGGGCCAAAGGTCATGCTCAGCAGCTTGCTGGAAAATTCGAATTCCAGATCCAGCATCACCTTGGAACCGGCATCCCCCAAGGGCTCGAAGCGCCACACCCCATGCAGATCCCGAAAGGGACCTTCGACCAGCTGCATCTCGATCTGCCGGTCCTTTTGCAGGCGATTGCGGGTGGTAAAGGACTTGCGAATCCCGCTGTGGGCAATGTCCAGGCGGGCTTCCACTTCATCGTCCGAGCGATCCAGTTCTTCGGAATGGCGGCACCACGGCAGGAACTCACTGTAGGCATCGATGCCATCAACCAGGGCGTACATCTGCGCGGCGCTATAGGGGACCAGCGCGCTCTTGTTAATCGTCGTCACAACTATCCTGCCAGATCAATCATGCCAATGGCGTGCAAAAACACGATTATAACGGCAACCGGGGTGATATATCGAACCAGAAAACGCCACAGCTTGTAAGCCAGCCCATCGCCCATGTCCAGCTCGTCGCGGCTGGCATCCCGGCCCATGACCCAGACCGAGAAGATGGCGATGGCCAGCCCGCCTAGTGGCAGCATGATGCTGGCCGTGAGGAAATCCAGCAGGTCGAACAGGGTCTTGCCCTTGAAGCTTTCAAACATGTCCAGGGGAGTGAAATCGGCGAGGAGATTAAAGGAGAATACCGTCAGCAAGCCAGTCAGCCAGCAGGCGATACCCATGATCACCGAGGCCTGCATGCGATCCATGTTGTGGTTTTCCACCAGCCAGGCCACCGCCGGCTCGATGAGGGAAATGCTCGAGCTCCAGGCGGCAAAGGCCAGCAGAATGAAGAACAGGGTACCGAAGACAGCCCCGCCCGGCATGTGACCAAAGGCCATGGGCAGGGTCTGGAAAATCAGGCCAGGTCCGGCACCGGGCTCCAGGCCATTGGCAAACACCAGCGGGAAGATCACCATGCCGGCGACCAGTGCCACCGCCGTATCGGCAATCACGATCAGGAAGGTGGTTCCGGCGATGGAAGCATTCTGCGGCAAATAGGAACCGTAAACCATGATGGCACCCATGCCCAGGCTGAGGGTGAAAAAGGCATGTCCCATGGCAATCAGCACGCTTTCCTGGTTGATGCGGGAAAAATCGGGGTTGAACAGAAAATCCAGCCCCCGATTGAATTCCCCCGTGCTCATGGCATAACCCAACAGCACCAGCAGGATCAAGAACAGGCCTGGCATGAGGAACTTGACCGCCTTTTCCAGCCCGCCACTGACGCCACGGGCCACCACCAGCATGGTCATCACCATGAACACCGTGTGCCAGAACAACAGGCTCTCGGGATCGGCCAGAAAGGTATTGAAAATGCTGCTGACCCCGTCAGGGGTCACATTGTTGAAGGTGGACGCCGCCGTGCGGAAGATGTAGGCCAGCGCCCAACCGGCTATGACACTGTAATAGGACAGGATCAGGAAACCGGCCACCACCCCCATCCAGCCCAGCCACTTCCATTGCCCGCTGTGACCCGATTCGATGGCCAGGGTATACATGGTGTTGATGGGGCTCTGTCGGCCACGGCGGCCCAGCATGATCTCCGCCATCATGATGGGAAAACCGATGACGGCGATGCACAGCAGATAAACCAGCACAAACGCGCCACCGCCATTTTCACCGGTGATGTAGGGGAATTTCCAGATGTTGCCCAGACCGACTGCCGAGCCCGTGGCTGCCAGCACGAAGGCCCAGCGCGAAGACCACTGCCCGTGGATGGAAGTGCGAAGTTCAGCCATATGTTCCCCGTCAGGATGTCTTGTTCTTGTTGCCGGCCAGTCCGGTATTTCGATGCGAAAAAAGCCCACACAGGTTACCACATCCGCCCTCGACCAGAAATACGGCTGCAGGCCGCTATCCCGACCCCAGCCGCATAGGTATAATCCCCGCCATGGGCAAGAAACAGAAGAAAAAGACAAAGACACCGAGCAGCACCATTGTGCTCAACAAGAAATCCCGCCACGATTTCGAACTGGGCGAACGTTTCGAAGCCGGACTGGCCCTGCAAGGCTGGGAGGTCAAGAGCCTGCGTGCCGGCCATGTGCAGATCCGTGACAGCTACGTGATCCTCAAGGACGACGAAGCCTGGCTGATGGGCGCCACCATCACCCCGCTGCCCACCGCCTCCACCCACATCCACCCCGATCCCCTGCGCAGCCGCAAGCTGCTGCTGCACCGTGACGAAATCAACAAGCTCATCGGCGCAGTGGAACGCAAGGGCTTCGCCCTCATCCCCACCGCCATGTACTGGAAAAAGGGCCGCGCCAAGCTGGAAATCGCCCTCGCCAAGGGCAAGAAAGCCCACGACAAGCGCGCCACCGAGAAGGATCGGGACTGGAAACGGGACAAGGCCCGCATCATGAAGAAAAACTGAAAAACAGGAACGAGGCACCGGAGACAGGACTGTTTCCCCTCGCCACGCGCCCCTTTTGCAAAAGAATCCTGTATCCCGGTGAACTTTGCGGTAGAATGTCAATCGAAGTAAGAACCAATGGGGGCGACCTGGCTTCGACGTGGGTTACAAAACCGGAGGTGCATGCCGAGGTGCAAATTCCTCGTTAATCCGTTTGCAAAACTTATAGTTGCCAACGACGACAACTACGCTTTAGCCGCTTAAAAACCGGTTGTAAAGCCCTCTGACTGGAGCCGTGTCTGTGCGTCCAGATTCCAGGGGTCATCCCTCACAGAATCGCGCGGAAGTACGTCCGGTACGGAAGCGCTAAAACCTTACCGGAATCGCTGCCAGTTTGCCCTGCCCGTCGGGTTGCTGTCAGTTAAACTCAATAGACGTGGATAAGCATGTAGAGCCGATGGCGGAGGACTTGCGGACGCGGGTTCGATTAGTAAAATGGTCGCCATGGGGAGTGATCCCCATAGGAAAAAGAGGGCTCATACGGTGAACGCTAAGGGTAAAATGCCTATGCTAACGCCGTCCGGTGAATGGGAAACCAGTAAGCCGGCTAGAGACTCATAGGCTCCTAATGCAATTTGCCCAACACGCAAATTGTCATGGAGTACTAGGGTGGGTATTTATACTCACAACACGCCCTCCCCTGCAATAGCAGGTGAAGGAATAGTCCAGCCCTGGATGAAAATCCAGGATCGCTGTCCCGCCGCCTCCACCAATCCCAACCCTGTTCAATTATCGAACAGGGTTTTTTTTGCTAGAATTTCTGCTCGGAGTAAAAGCAGGGATGCAAAAATGGCGAATTACAGGAAAATCCGCAAACTCTCAATAGCAGATGCTGCCTATTTGCCGACCTGGTCGATGGAGAAGGAACCATCGCACTGACACCCAGACATGAAAATGAAAACCGTCAACTTGAAATCAGTATCAGTAACAGGGAAATGGCGATTCTCGAATAACTGCTCAACACCATTGGTGCGGGCCGTATTACTCACAAGAAAATCTACAGTAACAAACATACACCAAGTGCAACTTATCTGCTAAGCAACCGCCAGGCCTTGAGTTTACTCAAACAAATTTTCTCTTTCCTGCAGACATATAAACAACACAGGGCAAACATCATCTTGCAGGATTACCTTCGGCTTTCACCAAGAAACGGAAAATACTCTCGAGAACTTCATCAGGAACGAGTACGTTTCATAGAGAGATCCTTTTCAGTAAAGCCCGACACATGAATCCTGAAGTAATTGAAATGTCCATTTAGTGACATTAATTTCAACTTTACCCAATTGTTGCAAAAATTTTTGGATGCAGGGGCTTTGGGGACAGTATTTTCAGGGTCGAGCGCAGGTTTTTCCAACCGCAGCATAGTCCACCGAAATGTGAGGATTGGAAAAATCAAGCACGGCACTGAAAATGCTGGCATGGAAGGCGCTTCACCATCCTGCGCCGAAAATTTATACAACGATTGGGTTTATTACCGCCACCCTGGAGAGCCTGCCCGGGGCGGATGAGAAGATTGCCTTTGACAAGTTTCATGTCGCCAAGTACCTCGGCGAGGCAGTCGACAAGGTTCGCCGCCGGGAACACAAAGCGCTGATGGCCGAAGGTTATG
>JAJRYG010000018.1 GCA_024275915.1 Gammaproteobacteria bacterium | reverse complement strand
GTAACGGTCTTGAATGGGCGACCATTTCAGGAACCCCAACGGCCACGGTTATCACCCTGGCAGCAGGCATCACCAATACGGCAAATGTCGGTGAGACTGTGGACGAGCGGGTTGCCTGGAGCACCACCACACGTACCGGTTACCCCTGGGTCTATGTGGGTGTGGGTTACGACAATGGTATCAAGGTGGGTGACACCGTGACCTTCACCAATGTGGCGGGAACCGAAACGGATTCGGCAACGGTCCTCTCTGTGGTGTCTCCATTTATCGTACCTGCCAGCATCCCGACGGACAGCACCAGTACTCCCTTCCCGTTCGTGATTGGTGACAGCTGGGTTATTGAGTCGTCTCGTGCCCCGGATGCCCTGGAAGTCCAGGTACAGGATCGCTCTGGCAACAACAGCGACAATACCGACACAGACGGAGATGGTGTTGCTGACTTCAACAACATCGGTTATGAAGAAGTCGGGGGTACCTTCGGCATCTTCTAAGCCACAAGCCAGACGTTTTCCTCGCCGGATTGCCTGGAAAACGAAGTTCAAAAAAAGAGGCGGCCTTCGGGTCGCCTCTTTTTTATGTGTGCCGCATGGTGCTTTACCCCGAGCTGTGCTGGCGAGGGGATGACTTGGGGGGGAGTCCCCTGCCGGCCCGGCAAGGGGTACGGTTAGCCGAACGGCAAGGTGCCCACCGCGAGGTGGGTTTTGAAGGAAGTTGAAGGCAAGGCACTGGTTCGACGACAAAACTGCCGGAAGCAGTTATGAACAGCTGCAGGCTGGCCCCGAGGGGGTGAGGTGTATAGCAGGAGTCGCATACTAGGCGGTCGCTGTGCGTGAGAAGGCCCATGTCTTCAATGCCCGATTCTTGCACGGAAAGGGCGGATGTATATGCGGCAGGTATAAGTGTGAGGTTCGTGCATCTTACCTCGTGTGGCATGAAGTGGAGGACGTTGGGTGATTTCGCCATGGTTGGCCTACGAGACGTTACGGTGGAAACTGCCATTGGACATATCGAGACTGGTGGCTTGAAAAATGGCGAAGGGAGGGGCAAGAAACAAGGTGTGAAGCCCCGTTCTGATCAGGCCAGCTGACTGGCCGTTTGTGCGGGTTCACTGGTTGTGGATATTCTCATCCGCCTGCACCTGATTGCGCCCGGCAGCCTTGGCCCGGCGCAGGGCGGCGTCGGCGTGGATCATCATGTGCTTGATGCTCTGCACGGGTGGCTCGTCGAGGTTGGCCTTGCTGATGCCACAACTGATGGTGAATTGAATGGTGATGCCCTCATGCTCGACCCGGGTTTCGGCCATGCTGTGGCGCAGTTTTTCCGCCAGCGACAGGATGCCCTCGGGGTTCTGGGCTACGGTCAGCAGCAAAAATTCCTCGCCGCCCATGCGAAACAGGTAGTCGTTGGAACGGGAAATGTCTTTCAACAGACAGGAGAAGTGCTGCAGGCAGGCATCACCGCCCAGGTAACCGTAGGTTTCGTTGATTTGCTTGAACTTGTCCAGGTCGATGAGGATGCCGTACAGGGATTCCCTTGCTCGCCAGGCCTGGGCCTGCAGTTTGGGGAAGACTTCGCCAAGCTGGCGGCGGTTGTACAGACCGGTGAGGCTGTCGGTGATGGCAGTCTGTTCCAGCGCGGCGTGAACCCGTTCGATTTCGGCCTGTTTATCGCGCAGGGCCTGGAGCATGTCGGCAAAGTAGTTGGTCAGCTCGGTGATCTCGTTTCTTTTGGCTGATTTTTCCAGGTGGGGCAGCTTGCCGTTGGCCACTTCGTGGGTGATTTTCACCAGCCGGCTCAGCGGACGGGTGAAGTTGAGGACGATGATGATGCCGAAGATCAGGAGCAAAACCATGCTCAGACTGACGATGGTAATGATGGTGAGCCGGTATTGTTCCAGGTGCTGCAGGATGGAGGATTCCTTGATGGCAAACCACAGTTGCGGGATCTCACCGAGGCTGGGGGAAATTTCGATGAGGCGGGTTCGATAGGCAATTTCACCGAGCCTGACGAGATATTTGTTTACCTCGAAGGGCTGGCCATTGAGGCTTGAATCGGAGGCCAGCAGAATACGACCGTTCTTGACCAGACTCAGGGTACCACCGGTATCCTGCTGATGCCTTTCAAGCCAGCTTTTGTCCAGAGAATAGCTGATGGCTATTTTACCGAGACGGTGCCCCTGATATTCGATACTGGTATAGGCCATCATTTCCAGTCCCTGTTTGCCCTGAAAATAAAGTGCCCCCTGTTTGCTCTCTGCAGGCAGCTTCCGCAGCACATCGGCAAGGTCCGTATGTTCCGTGCCGGCGATGATTTCATTTTTATCCGAAACGGCCACGAAGCGGTTGATGGGCAGCCAGCCAAACTGGCGCTGGATCAGGTTTTGCAGTGAACCGGCCTCGCCACCGATGCTGACAATGATGAACATGTATTCCTTGACGCTGGTGTCGTCACTGACAATACCTGCATAACGAAGGTATTCGTTTTTTTCGTATTCGATCTGGCTGTGCAATACCTGGGAAATGCGCTGCAGGTAACGGTTGTCCTCTTGGAACAGCAGATCACGAACATAGTTATAGGTGTACAGCAGTGAGCCACCCAGCAGCAGCATGAGCAGGAAGGTGGTAAACAGCAGTTTGGCACGGTAACTTTGCAGCAACATCGGCTGACAGCTACCTTTGGCTCAGCGGCAGTAACTGATAGGTCTTCGCCACCTTGCGGAAGCTGTGTCCCTGCTGTACTTCACGGATCAGTTCCAGGACATCCCCTTTTGCACGACGGCTGGTGACGGCTGACAGGGTGCGGTAGAAAGGGTATTTGCCACTGGCAAGATTGGCCGCTGTCGGTTCATGACCATCGATGCTGACAGCCTTGACTCTGTCCTGGTGGGTAAACATCCAGGTCGCCCCGGTATGGCCGATGGCGCCCTTGAAATCGGTGACTCGGCGGATCATGGCATCGGCCGCCTTGACGTTGAGGCGATCCTTGCGGAACTCATCGGCCGAAGGCAGGATGCGTTTCCAGTGGCCGGGTCGTTTCTTGCAGTGAAGCCGGGTGACAACGACAACAGGCCGGTCTACGCCACCGACCTCGGACCAGTTGCGGATATCACCACGAAACAGGGCGCGAGCCTGCTTGATGCTCAGATTGTTCACCGGGTTGGCTTCGTTGACCAGGATGAGAATGGGTTCCAAGGCCAGAGGATGGACATGCAGGTGATTGGCCTGCACCTCCTCGTCAGCCAGTTCGCAGCAGACGAAACCGAAGGTTTGGTTGCTCGAAGCGTAGTTTTTGGCGTTCTTGATGCCGGCATTGCAGCCCATGCCCAGGCTCGAGTCCTTGCCATAGAGATTGATGCTGCGGCCGGTTTTTTTCTCCAGATCAGCCTTGAGATCATTGAAGATGACCCAGGAGAAGTGCGCTCCGGCACCAACAATGGGATTCTGGCCGAGTTTGTCGACGGAGGCGTCATGCTCGGCCTGGGTGGAGGAAAAAGGCAAACTCCCCAGCAGGATCAGCAGGAGGGAGGCCAAATGGAGTGACAGTTTGGACGAACACATGAATTCAGGGATCCTGATGCAGAATGAATAGTTACCTAGGCTGTTAACGGCAGCATTGCGGAAAAATGCAATAAATACTCATGCAATAGTATTACATAATGCTTGATATGTCCCATGCTATACCTTATTCGCTAGCCTTGGCGGGGACCGAACAGGGCGCTGCCGATGCGCACCAGCGTGCTGCCTTCGAGAATCGCGGCTTCCAGATCATTGCTCATCCCCATCGAGAGGCTGTCCAGCGCCAGGCCGTCCCTGTTAAGTTGTTGAAATATCTGATTTAACTGGTGAAAGGGCTGGCGTTGACGTGAAAGCTCATCGCTGCGGGCCGGCAGGGTCATCAGCCCCCGCAGGCGCAGGCGGGCTAGGCCGGCCAGCTGTCGGGCCAGCTCCGCCACCTCATCGGGTGTGACGCCGGCCTTGCTGGTCTCGCCGGAGGTATTGACCTGCAGGCAGACATTCAGGGGGGGCAGTCCGGCCGGGCGTTGCTCGCTCAGGCGCCGGGCAATTTTCAGGCGGTCGACGCTGTGCACCCGGTCGAACCGCTCGGCAATGGCGCGGGTCTTGTTGGATTGCAGGGGGCCGATGAAGTGCCACTGCGCCCGGCTGCCAATCTGTTCGATCTTGGGCAGAGCATCCTGCAGGTAACTTTCGCCAAAGGCGTGGAGCCCTGCTTGCAGGGCCATTTCCAGCTCTTCGACGGGTCGGGTCTTGCTCACCGCCAGCAGTGTGATGGACGCCGCATCCCGTCCGGCCGCCTCTGCAGCCTCGCGGATGCGGGTCTGCACATTTTTTAGACGATCTGTGAATAACTCCACCTTGCCTCTCAGGGGTACAGGTTGTACTTTAGACATGACAAATACTACCGATAACAATTGCAACGGCATCTTTGCTGATATTCGCGGATACAACAATGGCGGTATGTACGCCAGCTGAGCGAATTTGCAGAATGCCCGGAAATACTTTTTCTACTATAACAATAGAGAACCCAGAGTAACCACTTATGGATATTACTGAATTACTCGCTTTCAGTGTCAAGAACAATGCTTCGGATCTGCATCTGTCGGCCGATCTGCCGCCGATGATTCGCGTCGATGGCGATGTGCGCCGCATCAACATCCCGCCGCTGGATCACAAGACCGTGCATGGACTGGTGTACGACATCATGAACGACAAGCAGCGCAAGGATTTTGAAGAATTTCTGGAGACCGATTTTTCCTTCGAAATTCCCGAACTGGCCCGTTTCCGTGTCAATGCCTTCAATCACAACCGGGGTGCCGGCGCCGTATTTCGTACCATTCCCTCGAAGATCCTCACCCTGGAAGACCTGAACACCCCGGCGGTCTTCAAGGACATTGCCGACAACCCTCGCGGTATCGTGCTGGTTACCGGGCCGACCGGCTCGGGCAAGTCCACCACCCTGGCGGCGATGGTGGACTACAAGAACGAAAATGAATACGGTCACATTCTTACCATCGAAGATCCGATAGAATTCGTCCACGAGTCCAAGAAATGCCTGGTCAACCAGCGCGAAGTCCACCGTGACACCCTCGGCTTCTCCGAAGCCCTGCGCTCGGCCCTGCGTGAAGACCCGGACATCATCCTGGTGGGCGAGCTGCGTGACCTGGAGACTATTCGTCTGGCACTGACCGCGGCAGAAACCGGTCACCTGGTATTCGGCACCCTGCATACCAGCTCGGCCGCCAAGACCATTGACCGCATCATCGACGTGTTTCCGGCAGCGGAAAAGGACATGGTGCGTTCCATGCTGTCCGAGTCCCTGCGCGCCGTGATCGCCCAGACTCTGCTCAAGCGCATCGGTGGAGGTCGTATCGCCGCCCATGAAATCATGGTCGGTACACCGGCGATCCGCAATCTGATCCGTGAGGACAAGGTTGCGCAGATGTATTCGGCCATCCAGACTGGCCAGGGGCAGGGCATGCAGACCCTCGATCAGAACCTGCAGGACATGGTCAATCGAGGCGTGATCAGCAAGCAGGAAGCCAAGATGCGAGCGGCCAACAAGGACTCATTTGTTTAAACCATTGATAGGCAGGCAGTTATGGAATTTGATTCTTTACTTAAATTGATGGTGCATAAAAATGCCTCGGACATGTTCATTACTGCCGGCGTGGCACCCAGCCTCAAGGTCAATGGCCGCATCACACCAGTTACCCAGGCAACCCTGACACCGACCCAGGCCGAAGAAATCGTTACCAACATCATGACCCCGGCACAGCGGGAGGATTTTGCCCGCCACAACGAGTGTAACTTCGCCATCTCTGCATCGGGTATTGGCCGTTTTCGTGTCAGTGCCTTTCGCCAGCGCAACCATGCCGGTATGGTGTTGCGTAAAATCGAAACCACCATCCCCCGTATTGAGGATCTCGGCCTGCCTTCCATCGTCAAGGATCTGGCCATGGTCAAGCGTGGTCTGGTGATCTTCGTCGGTGCCACCGGCTCGGGCAAGTCCACCACCCTTGCCTCGATCATCGGTTTTCGTAATGAAAACAGCACCGGCCATATCATCAGCATCGAAGATCCCATCGAGTACATCCATCATCACAAGGGCTGCATTGTTACCCAGCGTGAAGTCGGCCTGGATACCGAGAGCTTTGAGGTGGCGCTGAAAAATACCCTGCGTCAGGCCCCCGACGTGATCCTCATCGGCGAAATCCGTACCCGTGAAACCATGGACCATGCGGTGGCCTTTGCCGAAACCGGTCACCTGTGTCTGGCCACCCTGCATGCCAACAATGCCAACCAGGCCATGGATCGCATCATCAACTTCTTCCCCGAGGATCGGCGCAACCAGCTGCTGATGGATCTGTCGCTCAACATGAAAGCCATCGTTGCCCAGCAACTCATCCCCACCCCCGATGGCCAGAACCGGGTACTGGCAGTGGAAGTGATGATCAATACACCGCTGATGGCAGATCTCATTCGCAAGGGGGAGATTCACCAGATGAAGCCCCTGATGGCCAAGTCAGGCCAGAACGGCATGCGAACCTTCGACCAGGCCCTCTACGCCCTGTACAAGAACGGTGACATCACCTATGAAGACGCCATCAACCATGCCGATTCGGCCAACGAGTTGCGCCTGATGATCAAGCTGGGCGAAACCAAGGGTGCCGACGTGGAGCGCATGACCGCTTCCCTCAGTGGCATTACCCTGCAGGAAACCGAATAGCCATGTGGGCAGAGACGAGTGGAGAAGGACGGGGAGAGACCTCAATGCTCGCCCCGTTGTTTGTCTGGCAGACCCGGTTCCGCTCCTTTTTCTTGGCACAGTAGAGTTGGCATGCTCCCCACGCTCCGCGTGGATCAGGTGCTCTGGAACTGCAAGAAAAGGATCCCCAGGCTGGGCTGATCACGCCAGACCGGCAAGATCGGTGCGAAACAAAATGCCTTTCAGTTGATGCGTGTCGATCAGATCCCGGAATTTTTCTGTGCAGAAAATCCTGTTACAGGCATCGTATTCCGACTTGAACAGGGGGACTCCATTCAATCGTTCTTCTCTGAAGGCAATACACTCAAGATCCATTTTGTAACCATCGATTTCATGATAACGGCTGTGCTCAATATCAAGTGCATGCCGATCTTCAGCAATACACAGGATGTTGGCGATATGGTAGGTATTTCCTTCACAGTTGACCGGGAGGAATTCACAGATCTCTTGCAGGGGTGCGCGTAGAATATCGAGCGCCTTTTCGTTCAGGAGCAAGCGGGTTGTCCATAGCGTAATATCGGGTACTTTGATGGCGTCGGGGAAGTCGGATTCATTTGTGTAGAAATGACAATTGGGTGTATTCCAGATGGAGGCATATCTTTCTCTTGAACCACCAAGGTTTATCGTGATGTCATCCCCCATCTTCGCATAGAGTTCCATGCTTTCGATATGAAAGCGCATGTACTGTTCCATGTCTTCAGTTATTCTGTAGATCATGTCCGGCGAGCCTTGTTCTTCGGCAACATTACGCTTGGTGGGAAACTGTACTCATGGAGTTGTCTGGCAATAAGCTTAAGTTCGGCTCGCAGCTGGTCTTGATTAGGAGTGCTGGTTTGATTTATTCGGGTATTGATCCATTGATAATATCCACTTCTATGAATTCTACTATGGGGGATTGCCTTGGGAAAAGCAGGGTGTGGTGTGGCTGCTGTATTTCGGGCAACCAACAACCATTATCCGGGTCATCAATCCTTCATTTCAACCAAGCCAGAATTGCTCGTGCCTGAGCGGCTTCTCTGTGCCCACCAGAGACAATAGCATGGGCATGGCATTTGTTGGGTCGTTTTTTTTCCAGCTGCTATTTCAAGAAATCTCGACAGACTTGCTGAATTATGAGTTTCAGATTCAAGTTGTACACGACCCATTGAGTTGGCTGCTTGTCTATATTTATCAAGACCAGATTGTATGCTGGCAATTGTTTTTACACGATTCAGGTCATTTTGTGAGGGATGCTCTTTTTGTGAAAACTCATCAATAGCATGTTCCAATGCGTCTTTGAGATAGAATGGTTTTTTGCTTTTCAAGGATAGTCATTGTCTGCTTACCGTAGCCGATATGTATTCCATTCTGCGTAACCCTCGCACCATGTTTGAATGTCCCCTGTATACGATTGTTATGCAAGTAGTTAAAATCGATTGTTTGGAACCTTTATTGAGTTTAAATGAGTCAAAATACGAATTGAATTATTCATTATGGAATAAGTATTGAAATGCTACTTTTGTTTGATTTGTTGGGACTTTCCTCAATATTGTCGCACCACAACTCTAGGGGTTTTCTCCTCATCGTTTTCGGCTCTGTGCCGCATACGGAAGAGCGGATGCTTGGACTGGTGCCGGGGCAGCCCGGCAGCTTTAGGCAAACACCGTCCGGGCATCGAACACCGGCCCGTCCACGCAGACCCGTTTCATGGCCGGGCCGTTTTCCGTTTCCACTTTCACCACGCAGCCGGCGCAGCCGCCCACGGCGCAGGCCATGAATTCCTCCAGCGAGACCTGGCATGGCAGGTCGTAGTCGCGCGCCAGGCTGGCCACGGCTTCGAGCATGGGGTGGGGGCCGCAGGCGAACACTTCCACCTGCCGGCGCTGGGCATCGTCCAGGGCATCGAGCCAGTGGCGGGCCAGATCGGTGACGTAGCCCTGGTGGCAACCGGCATAGCCCCGGGTGCTGGTGAGGCGGCTGGGGATCTGCCAGTCCTCCAGCAGGGGCATGGCGGCGATCACACCGTCAGGCATGCCGGGGACGAGAAATTCCGAGGGTCGGGCACTGAAGGGGAAGGGCACTTCCGAGCCCAGGATCACCAGTGGCGCGAAGTCCCTTTTCTGCTGGCGGATGGCGTCGGCGACGAACACCATGGGCGGCATGCCCACGCCGCCGCCGATGAGCAGGGGGCGGGGATGGCTGTCGTGCAGTTCGAAGGGCGTGCCGATGGGGCCGAGCAGGCTCAGGCTTTCGCCCGCCTTGCGCTGGGCCAGCAGGGCCGTGCCCTCGCCGAGCACCTTGTAGAGCAGTTCCACCTCGCCGGTCTCGGGCATCACGCGCATGATGGAAATGGGTCGGCGCATGGGCCGCAGCGGGTGCACGCTCAGGTGGACGAAACTGCCGGGCAGGGCATGGGAGGCGACCTTCGGCGCGCGCAGGCGCAGAATGTACTGGTCTCCCTCGAAGCCCCGGTGTTCGAGGATCTCGGTGTCTTCGACAAAAATGGTGTTGCGCTGATCTTTCATGCTGGTCTACCTGCCTTGAGGGCGTGAATCGGGGTCATGGTTGCGGGCCGAATACCTGGCGGCCATCGAGCAGGGTGTGGGTCACCCGGCCCTTGAGCTCCCAGCCTGCAAAGGGGGTGTTGTGGCCTTGGCTGACGAACCGGGACGGGTCCACGGTCCAGGGCTGTTCGGGGTCATAGAGACAGATGTCGGCGCGGCTGCCTGGCTGCAGGCTGCCGATGTCGCTGCGGCCAAGGATGCGAGCCGGTTCGCAGGTGAGCTTGGCCAGCAGTGCCGGCAGGCTCAGCAGGCCATCGTCCACCATCCGCAGGCTCAGGGGCAGCAGGGTTTCAAGACCACTGATCCCCGGCTCGGTCTCGCCGAAGGGTGCCAGCTTGGCGTCGGCGTCGTGGGGCTGGTGATCGGAGCTGATGATGGCGATTTCGCCATTGGCCAGCCCCTGGCGCAGGCCATCGCGGTCGCGCTGGGTGCGCAGCGGCGGCAGGATGTGGCACTGACTGTCGAAGAAACCGATGTCCATTTCCGTCAGGTGCAGGTGGTGGGCGGTGACCCCCATGCTGATGGGCAGGCCATCGGCGATGGCGCGGGCGATGAGGCGCACCGAATGGGCCGAGGACAGGTGACAGAAATGGGCACGTACGCCGGTCTGCTCGATGAGCATCAGTTCGCGTGCCACCGACACGGTTTCAGCCGCCTCGGGGATGCCGCGCAGACCCAGGCGGGTGCTCACCACGCCTTCGTGGACCACGCCGCGGTGGGACAGATCGGGCACGTCGGCGTGCAGGAACACGGTCATGCGGCAACTGGCGGCGTATTCCATGGCGCTGCGCATCACATGGGCACTGTTTATGGGCTGGCAGGCATTGCTGATGGCGCCGCACTGGCCTTGGTCACGCAACAGGGCCATTTCTGCCAGCTGTTCGCCGGCCAGGCCCAGAGTCAGGGCGCCCAGGGGGATGACCCGCGCAAAGCCGGCATCGTGGGCCTGGCGGATGATCTGCTCGGCCACTGCCGGGGTGTCGATGATGGGATCGGTGTCCGGCGGCATGCACAAGGTGGTAATGCCGGCAGCGGCGGCGGCACGGGTCTCCGAGGCGATGGTGCCCTTGTATTCCTGGCCCGGTTCGCGCAGGCGTGCCGACAGGTCGATGAGGCCGGGGATCACATGCAGGCCCGAGGCGTCCAGCACCTGGTCGGGGCTGAAACCGTCGGGGGCCTGATCCTGGGCGATGATGCGGCCGTCGGCGATATGGAGATCGGCGATGCGGTCGGTCTGGACTGCGGGGTCGATGAGACGGCCGTTCTTGATCAGGATCTTCATGGTGCGGCCTCCTCGCTGCGGGGCCCGCGGCCCAGCACCAGGGACATCACTGCCATTCGCACGGCAATGCCGTTGGTGACCTGTTCGAGGATCACCGACTGCGCACCATCGGCGACGCTGGAGTCGATTTCCACCCCGCGGTTGATGGGGCCGGGGTGCATGACGATGGCATCGGGCGCGGCCAGGGCCAGTTTGGCTTGGGTCAGACCGAAGCGGGCGAAGTATTCCTCGGCACTGGGCAGCAGGGCGCCCTCCATGCGTTCCCGCTGCAGGCGCAGCATCATCACCACGTCCACGTCCTTGAGGCCCGTTTCCAGCGAGTGGTGGATGTGCACGCCAAGGTGGGCGGCATGCTGGGGGATCAGGGTCTGGGGCCCGACCACGCGGATTTCCGGTACGCCGAGGATGTTGAGGGCATGGATCTGCGAGCGCGCCACCCGCGAGTGCATGATGTCGCCAATGATGGCCACCCGCAGGCGGGTGAAATCAGGCTTGTGGCGGCGAATGGTGAACATGTCCAGCATGGCCTGGGTGGGGTGGGCATGGCTGCCATCGCCCGCATTGATGATGCTGATGTGAGGCGCCACGTGCTCGGCGATGAACTGGGCGGCACCGCTCTGGTTGTGGCGCACCACGAACATGTCACTGCCCATGGCCTCCAGGTTGCGCAGCATGTCCAGCAGGCTTTCGCCCTTGCTGGCCGAGGAGGTGTTGATGTTGAGGTTGAGCACGTCGGCGGAGAGACGCTTGGCGGCCAGCTCGAAGGTGGTACGGGTGCGGGTGCTGGGTTCGAAGAACAGGTTGACGATGGTGTTGCCGCGCAGCAGCGGCACCTTCTTGATTTTCTGGCTGCCCACGGTGGCGAAGTTCTCCGCGGTGTCGAGGATCTCGGTGAGGATCTGGCGGCTCAGGCCCTCGGTGGTGATGAAGTGGCGCAGCCGTCCTTCACCGTCGAGTTGTACATGCCGCGGGGTCATGTGTCTTCCTGGATGGTCAGTTGCAGGGGCGCCGGGCCGCTGAGCTTGACGTGCTGGCCCGTGGCCAGATCCAGGGTTTCGCCCACCACGTCGGCGCACACGGGCAGCTCCTTGCCGCTGCGCTCGATGAGGGTGGCCAGCAGCACCGAGGCGGGCCGGCCGTAGTCGAAGATCTCGTTGAGGGCGGCGCGGATGGTGCGGCCCGTGTGCAGCACGTCGTCCACCAGCACGATGTGGCGGTCTTCCACCTCGAAGGGCAGGCTGGAGGGCTGCACCTGCGGGTGCATGCCGATGCGGGTGAAGTCGTCTCGGTAGAAGGTGATGTTGAGGCTGCCCAGCGGTTCGGTGAGCTCAAGCATGCTGTGCAGGGCCTCGGCCACCCAGACGCCGCCTGTGCGGATGCCCACCATCAGGGGCTGTTGGATTTTCCGCTGGGCGAGCAGGGCGCGCAGGTCTGCGGCCATTTTCTCCAGCAGGGGCTGTACATCACGGGGCTCTGACATGGGTCGGGTGTTTCCTGTGTTCTTTTAGGTATGGTGTTGGGTCAGCCAGCTCTCCAGGATCACGGTGGCGGCCACGGCATCGAGTCCGGTCCGGTCCTGGCGCCGGCCCCGTTCTTCGAGCAATTGCTCGGCGGCATCGGAGCTCAGGCGTTCGTCCACCATGTCGACGGGCAGATTGTACCGCCCTTTGAGCTGATTACCAAAACGCCTAGCCTTGTCGGTCATGGGCTGCTCGGTGCCGTCCATGTGCAGGGGCAGGCCCACCACCAGTCGGTCCGGTTGCCATTGTTCCAGCAAGCGGCTGATGGCGTCCCAGTCGGGCTTGTTGTTGCGGGCGTTGAGGGTGAGGAGGGGGCGTACGCCACCGGTCAGGGTCTGGCCCAGGGCCACACCGATGCGCCGGGTCCCGTAGTCAAAGGCCAGCAGCGTCAGTGGGCGCTTGCTCACGCATGGCCCACATCGCTGGAGAGCTGGTCGAGGGCCACGCCGAGGTGGGCAGCCGCGGCGGTCCAGCGGGATTCGGACGGGGTTCTGAAAATGATGTCGAGACTGGCCTGACCGTTGAGCCAGGCGTTGGCTGCCAGTTCGTCTTCCAGCTGGCCTTCGCCCCAGCCTGCGTAGCCCAGTGTTATCAGGTAGTTTTCCGGCCCCACCCCCTGGGCAATGGCCTCGATGATGTCCTGGGAGGTGGTGAGTTCGATGCCATCGCTGATGGGCAGGGAGTTGTCCCAGTCGCCACCGGGGGTATGCAGGACGAAGCCCCGATCGGTCTGTACCGGCCCGCCATGGTAAATAGGCACCCTGGCCAGCTCCGCTTCGGCTATCTCGATATTCAGCTGCTCGGCCAGTTCGCCCAGCATCAGCTCGGTGGGGCGATTGATGATCAGCCCCATGGCACCGGCGGGGGAATGCTCACAGATGTAGGTGACCGTGTGAAAGAAATTGGCATCGGCCAGGTTGGGCATGGCGATAAGAAAATGGCCGGTCAGGTTGTTGTTGACTTCCATAGTCCAAAGTATCCGTCAGACGGGCGGATCTGGCAAGACAGAATCGCGCATGGTGGCTCAAAACCGGTCACTGTTACTGGGTCTGGGTGCGCAGGCCACTGCTCTGGAATACCCAGACACGGGGAATGTGCAGGATGTCCGTGTCTTCGAGGATGGCCTCGGTCAGGGGCGCGAAGGGGGCGGAGAGCTTGACGATGCGGATGGCCGCCCGATCGAGGATGTCGTGGCCGGAAGAACGCAATACCTTCAGCCTGTGAATACTGCCGTCCGGGTTGATGGCCACATCCAGCAGCAGGCTGCCATTGATGCCCTTGCGAATGGCCTCCTGCGGGTAGTTGATATTGCCGAAGCGTTCCACCTTGCTGCGCCAGGCGTCCATGTAGCTGGCAAAGCGGTATTTCTTCGCGTTGGCACCACGCACATAGGTCTGGCGCGGGGTGACCGCATAGCTTTTCTTGATTTCCTCGATCTTGGCGCTGAGGCGGGCAATCTCCTGACTGCGCTCGAACAGCTGGGCGGCGGTGATTTTTTTCGGTGTTTCGGGCAGGGGCAGTTTTTTCGGCTGGCTGTGCTGTTTGCGGCTGGCCTCGTCAACGGTCATGATCTCCTGTACCGGAGCTTCCCTGGGCTGGGGTGGTACCGCCAGATCCCGCTGACTGTCGGGGGCAATGCCTTTTTCCTGGGTCGGGGCGTTGTTGGAAAAGGGGCTGGAGTCGCGCACCTTTTCCTGCCGGTTGCCGCCACCGAGCTGGTTGTCCTGGGCCAGGTAATCGGCTTTTTCCGGTACTTCATCGGAGCGGTTGTGCACCAGGGTGATTTCCATGGTGGTCAGGGTATCCGCCGTGTTTCGGTCTTCGAGATTGAAACTGACGCCGAGAATGATGATGGCGTGTACCGCAAGGGCAAAAAAGATCGTCATGCTCAGACGATCCCGGGTGCTGATGGTGACCGGGCTGTTGTTGGGAAGGGCAATACCGCTCATAGGCTCATGATAATTGTTCAGTCTGAAAAGGATTATACCTGTAACCGGTCCAAATACCATTGACCGCAGTCCCATCCCGGAGTTCACAAGCCGGTAGATGGCTGTCGTTATCCGGCTTGAACCGGCGGGTAATTGATCCAGTTCAGTATACCTGCTGACGGCGGCAAGATTCTGTTGCCTGTCAGGGTATTAAGGGGTATTAATTGAAGGTGAAGATATTTGCGTGGCATATCCGTGACGAGGATGCCAACAAACCGTATGGCCTGACTCTTCAGGGTTTCAAAAGCAGCTATCTTGGGCCCCTGCAGCTTGGCTATCGACATAGGAGGGAGTGTATGTCTGTAGTTGCTGGCTCGATTCTGTATGTGCGCCTGCCCGTGTGGAAAATCTATCCGGGCGGTGTGATCTATGTGGCTGACTATATTCACAAGCAACGTCCCGGTATCCGTCAGAATATCCTCGATCTTGCCCTGGTTCACAAGTCGCAGTATCGCAAGGTTCTGAAGGAACGCCTGCGGACCCTCAAACCCGACGTGGTGGCCTTTTCGTGGCGCAACATGCAGACCTTCGGCCCCCACCCGGAAAACGACGCCCTGGATGTGGTGATGAACTATGACCATTCACCAAGGCTGGGTCGCCGACTGAAAGCCGCGGGCGATGCAATTTCGATCATCCATGACTACGCCCGTTCCCGTATCGACAACTTCCGTTTTTTGAAAATGGTGCGCAAGTTGCTGCCCGAGGCACGTATTGTCGTCGGAGGTACCGCCGTGTCGATTTTTGGCAAATACATTGCCGAGCAATGCCCCGTCAACACGGTAGTGGTGGTGGGGGAAGGGGAACCGGCCATGCTTTCTGTCGTCGATGGCAAGGAGATCCCCCATGGTCATGTTTATCTCAAGGATGAGAAGGGCAACATTTCCCATCATCCGGCAGAAGAAACCTTCGATCTGGCCAATCTCACGGCAGTGGATTTTCGCTATATCGAAACCATCTTCCCGGAATTTCACGAGTACACCGGTGAATACATGGGTGTGCATACCAAGCGGGGTTGCCCCTTCCAGTGCCACTTCTGCCTGTACAACAAGATCGAAGGCGCCCGGCAGCGTTACCGGGATCCTGTCGAGGTGGCAAAGGAAGTCGACAGTCTCAACAAGGATTACGGCGTGGACAGGATCTGGTTTACCGATGCCCAGTTCTGTTCCACCCGGCGCAGCATCAAGCATGTGGAGAAGATCCTCGATGAAATGATGCGTCGCAAGACCCGTGTTCAGTGGACCGGCTACCTGCGCCTCAATTACCTGACAGCATCGATTGCCAGAAAAATGCTGGATTCGGGACTCAGCAGCATCGATCTTTCTTTTACCGGTTCCCAGGACGTGATTGACAGTCTGACCCTGGGTTACAAGCTGGATCAGCAAATGGAAGCCTTCAGGATCATCAAGCAGGCCGGCTATACCAATCAGAAAGTCAAGCTGTACATGCCGCTCAATGCGCCGGGAGAAACCGTCCAGACCCTGCGGGCCACCATCGACAAGATAAAGGAGCTCTACGCCCTGTTTGGCCGGGACAATGTGTTGCCGTTTATTTTCTTTGTCGGCATCCAGCCGAATACGCCCATTGAACAGATGTTGATCAAGCAGGGCTATCTCAAGCCTGACTATAACCCTCTGACCCTCAACCCCTTTGCCATCAAGCGACTGCTGTACAATCCCAGACCCCTTGGGCGTCTGATTGGCCGTGCCTATCTCGAAGCCTTGGATGGTCTCGGCGAATCCAGTGAATACATTGGTCGGGCGACCATGGAAATCCTGGAACGTGAACTGGACAGGTTTCAACAAGATCAACAGACCGGGCTCTTAGCGCATCGTCCGAAAGGCATGACATCCAAACTTGTACAGCCTGTTGAATCCTTTATTGAAAAGCCGTTCAGATAAAAAACAGGATCAGTTTCCTGGCTGAAGTGGTCGTCTGCCGTGCTGTCCGCCCTGTGCGGCAAGGATTTTGACAGGGGATCAATAGATTCTGATTTTTTCCGGTGGCTCGGTAAATTCGATACGGGCATTCATGGCGCGGGTGATGTGAACGGTGTTGTCCTTGTCGATGAGCATCACGTAGCGGATCCCCATGTCTTTGGCGATTTGTTGCCACTGTTGCGGGCCAGCAACGAAAATGGCCGTGGCAGCGGCATCGGCGGTGGCCGCGTCGGGATGAATGACGGTGACCGAAATGGACTGGTCAGCCGGGTAACCGGTGCGTGGATCGAGGATGTGATGGTAGCGCTTGCCCTGGTACTCGAAAAAGCGTTCGTAGTCGCCGGAGGTAAACACGCTTTCTCCATCGTTGACGTTCAGGGCGGCGATGACGCCGTCCTTACGCGGATGGCGAATGCCGATGCGCCAGGGCCGGTCACCGTGCTTGCCGATGGCCTTGAGATCGCCGCCGGCATTGATGATGGCGTTCTTCACGCCCTGGCTCTTGATGAAGTCGATCTCCCGGTCGATGGCCAGGCCCTTGGCCATGGCGCCAAAGTCCAGTTGTACAGCCGGGTTGTTGCTCTTCATGCGGATGCCATCGACGACGATGTCGCTGATCTGCGGGTTGGCCTCGACCAGCTTGCGGATTTCCTCGGCCGGTGGCGGGCGGCTGGCCAGGCCCTTGTTGCTGTGGTAACCCCACAGGGCGATGAGTTTGCCGATGGCTGGGTTGTAGAGGTTGTGACTTTGTTTGGCCAGCTTGCGGGACCGTTCGATGAGCGGCATGACCGAGGGGTTGCCGGAGAACCAGCGGGTCATGGCCAGCAGTTCATTGGTGCGTCCCAGCGGGCCCGGTTCCCAGGGATGCCACATGAAGTTCATGGCATTGAGATCCTCGCGAATGCCACTGATCACTTCGGTGGCTTTTTTCTCGTCCAGGTCATAAAGGGTTATTTCCACCAGAGTACCGAACACCAGCAGGGTTTCACGGTGTTCCCGGGGTGGCTGGCTGCAGGCCTGCAGGCTGGCCGAGACAATCAGAAGGAGGGCGAGTTTTACAAGGACAGGTTTTGCTTTCATTGGTGCCTGGTCAGGTGGGTTTCGATGGCATTCATCAGCTGGGTACCGATATCGAGTCCAAACTGTGTATCGAGTTCCCGGATACAGGTGGGGCTGGTGACATTGATTTCGGTGAGGTAATCGCCAATCACGTCCAGACCAACAAAGATCAGGCCTTTTTCCCTTAATACGGGCGCCACCTGTTCACAAATCCAGCGGTCCCGATCGCTCAGGGGGATGCCTTCGCCCCGGCCGCCGGCGGCCAGGTTGGCGCGGGTTTCGCCTTTGGCTGCCAGGCGGGCCAGTGCCCAGGGAACCGGTTCGCCATCGATGAGCAGGATGCGCTTGTCACCGGCGCTGATCTCGGGGATGAAACGTTGCAGCATGATCGGGTGTTGGCCATGGCGGGTCATGGTCTCGAGGATCACGGAAAAGTTGGGATCCTGCTCGCGTACGCGGAAGATGGAGGCGCCCCCCATGCCTTCCAGCGGCTTGATGATGATGTCACCGTGTTCGGCGAGAAAGTCACGGCACAGCCCGGCCTGGCTGGTGATCAGGGTGGGTGGCGCGCACTGGGGGAACCAGGCGGTATACAGTTTTTCGTTGGCATCACGCAGGCTCTGTGGCTTGTTGACGACGAGGCTGCCACAGGCTTCGGCCAGTTCCAGCAGGTAGGTGGTATAGATGTAGTCCATGTCGAAGGGAGGATCCTTGCGCATCAGGATCACGTCCAGTTCGGCCAGATCCCGGGTTTCCACCTCCTCGAGCCTGTACCAGTGCCGGGGATCGGCAAACACTTCGAGCTTGCGCATGCTGGCGCGGGCCACCCCGTTGCTGGCAAACAGATCGGCCTGTTCCATGTAGTAGAGCTGCCAGCCCTTGTTGCTGGCGGCCAGCAGCATGGCCAGGCTGCTGTCCTTTTTATAATTGATGGATCCGATGGGATCCATGATCACGCCGAGTTTGATGGTCATGCAGGAAGCTTACTGGTATTCGGCATATTCGCGGGCAGCGGCCAGCAGTGCTAGGCGGGCAATCACACCGTAGGCATAAAAGCGGTTGGGATTGGCATCGGGTGCTTTCGAGGTGTCGGGCACATTGCAGGTTTCGGCAAAGGCCAGAGGTTCGAAGTGCATGCCGGGGGCATTGAGGTTTTCATTGGTGCCGCGGTCGGTGTGGACGCGGTAGAAGCCACCGACGACGAAGTGGTCCACCATGTAGACCACCGGTTCGGCCACCGCCTGATCGCCATTGCGATCGTCACCCCAGGTTTCGAAGGTATAGACGCCTTCCTGCATGATCACCTGGGTGACGTCCTGCCCCCCCTTGCTGGCCGACATGCGGGTGCGCTGCTTGCGGTTCAGTTCGACGGCTTCCTCGGCGCTGTGCACGGTCATGATGCCCATGCCGTAGGTGCCGGCATCGGCCTTGATGATGACGAACGGCGGCTTGTCGATGTTGTACTCGTCGTATTTTTTCTGGATGTCGGTAAGCAGGCGGTTGACATTCTTGCGCAGGCAGTCGGCACCTTCGCGTTTCATGAAATTGATCTCGCCACAGTTGCGAAACAGCGGGTCGATGAACCAGGGGTCGATGTCGATGATCTCGCTGAATTCAAGCGCCACCTTGCGATACAGGGCGAAGTGCTCCGATTTCAGACGGTTGGACCAGCCCATCAGTGGTGGTGGCAGGATTTTCTGCTCGATGCCATCGATAATGTCAGGCAGGCCGGCGGAAAGGTCGTTGTTGAGCAGGATGACGCAGGGGTCGAAGTCCTCGAGCTTGATGCGATCACCCTCGCGCCGGACGGGTTCGAGCAGCACCGACTTGCCCGAGGGCAGGTCGATTTTCTGCGCAGAGTCAAGATCTTCGCGCAAGCTGCCGATACGTACTTCAAAGCCGGCGGTGTGGATGATTTCCCGCAGGGTGGCCAGGCTTTCCAGGTAAAACTGGTTACGGGTGTGGCTCTCGGGGATCAGCATGACCTTGATGGCCTTGGGACAGACATGCTCCATGGCCGCCTGAATGGCCTGGACGCACAGGGGCATGAAGGTCGGGTTCAGGTTGTTGAAGCCGGCCGGAAACAGGTTGGTATCGACCGGCGCGAGCTTGAAACCGGCATTACGCAGGTCCACGGAGGCGTAAAATGGCGCAGGTGTCTGCAGCCACTGGCTGCGAAACCAGCTTTCGATGGCTGGCTGGCGATCCAGCAGATGGGACTCGATGTCGTGCAACGGACCGGACAATGCGGTGGTCAAATGGGGAACGGCGTGCAGGTGTTTTACACTCATTCGCAATGTGGCCTCATTCAATTTACCTTGGTAGTGTATGGAATACTAACCCAGCTCGGCAATTTGTGCAGAACATTCTCGGTCATGATAAAGTGTGAACTTTAATACATGAAATGAGCAATAGAAAGCTGAACTGAAGCCAGAACTCGGCTATGATGGAGTGGTTTTTTCAGTAGCAATTTGTATCAAAATGTTCTATAAAATAGTAACTTATAATCAGTTTCTATTAAAGTATATGAAGTTTTTGGTGTAAGTTGCGTTTACAGTGGCTAACCGGCTGACAGATACACCGTCGGTTTTCCGATAAAAAACAGGTAATTACATTAAGGTGTTGGCAGAAAATCCAATGGATGATTTGTACGAAGGGCTGAAAGTCATGGTGATCGATGACAGTAAAACCATACGACGGACGGCTGAAACCCTGCTGAAAAAAGTGGGTTGTGAAGTGATAACCGCTTCCGACGGGTTTGAAGCATTGGCAAAAATTGCCGATCATCGACCTGATATTATTTTTGTGGATATCATGATGCCGCGCCTCGATGGTTATCAGACCACGGCATTGATAAAAAACAACAAGGTGTTCAAGATGACCCCGGTTGTCATGCTTTCGAGCAAGGATGGCCTGTTTGATCGGGCGCGGGGCAGGATCGTGGGCTCTGAGCAATATTTGACCAAACCTTTCACCAAAGAAGAATTGCTGGGAGCCATCCGCTCACTGGTACAGGAACAGTAGTGGACATTTTTTTTAAGTTTCAGGATTAACGACGAGATGTCGAGACGCAGGAGGACCAATGGCGCGTATTTTGATTATTGATGATTCACCTACTGAAATTCATGTTCTGACCGGTATGCTGCAGAAAGCCGGCCATACGGTGGATTCAGTGGACAATGCGGAAGCCGGCATTGTCCGAGCACAGGAAACCATGCCGGAGCTCATCCTCATGGATGTGGTCATGCCCGGAATGAATGGTTTTCAGGCCACCCGTCAGTTGACCAAGGATCCCAAAACTGCCGGGATTCCGGTGATCATCGTCACCACCAAGGATCAACAGACCGACCGGGTCTGGGGTTTGCGCCAGGGTGCCAGGGATTACATTACCAAGCCGGTGGAAGAAGGCGAACTGGCCAGCAAGATCAACGCTGTTCTGGGTGGTGGGTGAACGCAGTGCAGCAACTGACGCCCTATGACCTGCTCAGGGACATAGAGGCTCGCAGCAAGAGCCAGGCACTGGGCCTGCCGCAGCAGATCGAGGTGCGGCGAACCTGGTCCGGTATCGGTTTCCAGATGGGATCCAGTCAGCTGGTTTCACCCATGGGTGAGATTGCCGAAATTCTTGAATACCCGCCCCTGACCCGGATTCCCAGCGCCCATCACTGGGTGCGGGGGATTGCCAATGTTCGTGGTAGTCTGTTACCGGTTCTCGACCTGCAGGGTTTCGTGGTCGGTGAAAATACCGAACTGGAACGCCGTAGCCGCGTGCTGGTCATCGAACAGGGTGACCTGTCCTGTGGCCTGCTGATTGATGCGGTGTTCGGTCTGCGGCATTATTTTGAAGAAGAAAAGCTGGATGATATGCAGTCTTTCGCTGATCCTGTGCAGGAATTCCTCGATGGGGGGTATCGGCAGGGTGATGTGGACTGGGGCATTTTCAGCATGAAGAAACTGGCGGAACATCCCCGTTTCCGGGAAGTTGCAGTACGCAAGTAATAGACAGCAGGCAACAGATACAGATAATAGGGTGCTACTGACAGCGGTTTTTCTGGTGAGAACACGGCAACGGATGCCAGGATCACGGAAAATTGTGTTTTTAGAGATGCCCGGTAGTCGTGTCCGGAAAAGGGGAGAGGGGTTCCAGTATTCCGGAAAGTCCATAATGAGAATTAAATTGCAGAAGGCAGGAGCAGTATGATGAAGCTCAAATCAAGTGAGAATACAGGTAGCGGGTCCAACCGCACCATGATCCTATTACTGGTGTTGCTCGTGGTGACGGTGATCGCCATGGGAATCACCTACGGCCGGGTTGCGCAGCACGAAGCTGCAGATCGCGAATTCCTTGAGTCCATCGGGGATCAGCGCGTCCTTGCCCAGGAGATCGTCAAGGAAGCTTCTCTGGCAGCACGAGGTCAACTCGACGCTTACCCAAGATTGCAGAAAACCCGCGATGAAATGGAACGCCTGCTCAAATGGCAGAGTTCACGGGTACCAGATGGGGCCCGCAAGGCTTATGACGACTTGAACGCAACCTGGAAAACCTTCCTCAAGGATGTCGATACCATTTTGCAGCGTCGTGAAGTGGTCAGCGCCATGCGTGACTACATCCAGAGCATCAACGAACAGATCCCCACCCTGCTGGCCATGTCGGATGAAGTGGTTGCAGCCATGACCGAACAGGAAGCCCCGGCGGATCAGGTATATATCGCCACTCGTCAGTTGATGTTGACCCAGCGTATTTCTTCCAACGTCAACCGGGTACTGGATGGTGGTGAAGAGGCCGTGACGGCAGCAGACCGCTTCGGTCGTGACGCCGCGCTGTTTGGCCGGGTTATTGAAGACATGTTGCGCGGTAACCGCAACATGCGCATTCGCCGAATCCAGGATCCGGCCTCCCGCGCCAAGCTGCAGGAAGTGCGCAAGCTGTTCATGTCCATTCGTGCCCAGGTCGGTGGCATTCTCGAACGCTCCCCGGAAATGTTCCAGGTGTCCGGCGCAGCCCAGTCCATTCTTGGCATGAGCAATCAGCTGCCGGGCAAGATTCAGACCTTACAAAAGGAGTATACCAAGGCAGTCAGTGGCCGAATCGAGCCGGTTCTGGTCTATGTCTTTGCAGCCGTTGCCCTGCTTATGGTCATCTTGCTGGCGGTGTTCTATCAGAGGGACTCCAAGCGCCGGCTGGCGGAAACAGAAGAACAGCGTCGCCTGACGGAAGAAACCAACGCCACCAACCAGGAAGCGATTCTTCGCCTGCTGGATGAAATGGGCGACCTGGCCGATGGTGACCTGACTGTAAGTGCGACCGTAACCGAAGACATCACCGGCGCCATCGCCGACTCCATCAACTACGCCATTGATGCCCTGCGTAACCTGGTATCGGCGATTAACGATACTACCCAGCAGGTATCATCCGCTGCGCAACAGACCCAGGCCACGGCCATGCACCTTGCCGAGGCCAGTGACCATCAGGCCCAGCAGATTACCGATGCCAGTACTGCCATCAACGAAATGGCCATCTCCATCGAAGAGGTTTCCAACAACGCCGGCGAGCTGGCCGAGGAAGCCCAGCGCTCGGTACAGATCGCCAACACCGGTACCGAAGCGGTACAGAAAACCATCCACGGCATGGACAACATCCGTGAGCACATTCAGGAAACCTCGAAACGCATCAAGCGTCTGGGTGAATCCTCACAGGAAATTGGTGACATCGTTGAACTCATCAACGACATTGCCGAGCAGACCAACATCCTCGCCCTCAACGCCGCAATTCAGGCCGCCATGGCCGGTGAATCGGGTCGCGGCTTTGCGGTGGTTGCCGACGAAGTTCAGCGACTTGCAGAACGTTCTGCCGATGCGACCCGCCAGATCGAGGCGCTGGTAAAAGCCATTCAGTCGGATACCAACGAAGCGGTGACCTCCATGGAGCAAAGTACTGCGGAAGTGGTCAGTGGTGCCCAGCTTGCCCAGGACGCCGGTCAGCAGCTTGAGGAAATCGAAAATGTATCGACCCATCTAGCAGAACTGATTGCCAGTATTTCCAACTCCGCCAGGCAGCAGGCCAATGCGGCGACCAATATTTCCGATACCATGAACGTGATTCAGGAAATTACCACCCAGACTTCTGCCGGTACCAACGAAACAGCTGCTTCAATTGGTAACCTGGCCGAACTTGCAAACGAACTGCGTAATTCCGTTGCCGGTTTCCGCTTGCCCAAGTAAGCATGTTGCGGAGGGGATTGTTTGGCTGTCGCACAACACACCATGAAACAGGCAACTACACCCCTCTGGCAGCGCAAGGAACTGCTGCCCATGGACGATTACGAGTTCCAGCAATGGGCTGAACTGCTTGCTGTACGCACTGGTATTCACTTGCCGGTCAAAAGAAAAACCTTTCTTCTGACCAGTCTGAATATCCGCATGCGTGAACTTGATATCAACAGTTACCGCCAGTACTTTGAATACCTTATCGCTGGTCGTCGTGGTGCGATTGAATGGGAGATACTCATCGATCGCCTGACTGTGCATGAAACCCGTTTCTTCCGTGATGAAAATGCATTGCAAATGATTCGCGAGGTGTTTTTGCCGAATTTGCTCAAGACGCAAAATCCCCTCAACATCAATGTCTGGAGTGTGGGCTGTGCAACAGGTGAGGAACCCTATTCACTGGCCATGTTGCTGGATTATGAATTGAGCCAGAAAGGCAGGGAATACTATCTGTCCATCATGGCGACAGACATCAGTGCTGCATCACTGGCAACAGCACGAAAAGGGATCTTTCACGAAAACAGACTGAAGAATATGCCGGAATCGTATCGCAGGATGTATTGTCAGGATGTCGACAGTACGCACTGCGAGGTCTCTGCCGCATTGCGGCAGCGAATATGTTTCAGTCGTCTGAACCTGCTGGATCTGGACAAGGCAAAGATCGGCCAGATGGATATTATTTTTTGTCAGAATGTTCTGATTTATTTCAAGCGTGAGCAACGTTTGAAGTTTCTGAATTTATTAGCCGGACATCTTCAACCTGGCGGCGTACTGGTGCTTGGCGCAGGTGAAATTACTGACTGGCATTTTCCGGGAATAAAAATGATGGATTTTCCGGGCATTCTGGCATTTCAAAATACGGCAAGCACCGGGAGTAAAAAATGAGTGTGGGTAATGAACTTGATATCAACACACTGAGCTGGGTTAAATCAGAGATTGATGACACACTTACACAGGCACAGGCTGCACTTGAAAGTTATGTCGAAGATCAGGACGATGAGTCCCGTTTGCAGTTCTGCCTGAATTACCTGCACCAAGTGCGTGGTACCCTGCAGATGGTCGAGCTCTATGGCGCCGCCATGGCTGCCGAGGAAATGGAACATCTGGTTCAGGAGTTGATCGACAACCAGATCACCAATCGGGACGATGCCTATGAAGTTCTGATGCGCGGCATGCTGCAGCTTCCCGATTATCTGGAGCATTTACTGGTTGGCCACAAGGACATGCCGGTCGTCTTGCTGCCCGTTCTCAATGACCTGCGTGCGGCCCGTGGTGAAGCCTTGTTAACGGAAAACGCACTGTTTTCTCCCGACATGGCCGTACAGGCACCCGACACCGACCCCTCACTGGAAGACATCAGCCTGCTGGCCAAGCGCCTGCGCCACCACTATCACCTCGGCCTGCTGGGCTGGTTCCGTGACAACAACAGCGATGCCAGCCTCAAGCGCATTGCCAGCGTCATCGAAAAAATTCGTGCCGCCGCCACCGAACAGGAAGTCAACCGCCTGTTGTGGGTAGCAAGAGGGCTGGTGGAAAGCCTGCGCAAGGGCGGGCTCGACAGCAGTATTTCCATCAAGCTGTTGCTGGGCCAGCTGGATCGGCAGATCAAGAAAATTATCGACAAGGGCCAGATGGCGATCAGCAAAGAGCCGCCAAGGGAATTGCTGAAAAACCTGCTCTACTATGTTGCCACCTCCAGTTCGGAGGACAAGCGCACCCTGGCCATCAAGCAGGCATTCAATCTCGATGAGGTGATGCCCGACACCGGCAAACTCGAGCAGGTACGCGCCGATCTTGCCGGGCCCAATGCGGCACTCATGGGGACGGTATCTTCCGTCTTGCTGGATGATCTGGTCCAGGTCAAGGACAACCTGGATATCTTTGTTCGCAAGGAAGAACGCGAGCTGGAAGAGCTGTTGCCACTTTGTGACAAGCTGAGCCAGATGGCCGATACCCTGGGCATGATGGGACTGGGTATTCAGCGAAGTCTGGTACTCGACCAGGTGGCCATCCTGCAGGGTATTGCCGAGGGACGCGATGAACTGGATGCGACAAGGCTGATGGATGTGGCGGGCGCCATGTTGTCACTGGAGTCTTCGCTCAAGGAAGCCAGTATTGCGCGTGCCGTCAACGAAGAAGTCGAAGAACTCACCGAAGCCGGTCAGGCCCAGAAAAAACTTCAGGAAGCCGAGCGCCATAAACTGCTGACAACCGTCATCGACCAGGCCGGTGCCGAGCTGGTCATGATCAAGGATGCCCTGAATGAATTCAGTCGCTATCCTGCCGGTGCAGACGTACTCAAGAACATTCCCTCATCTCTGGACAGTATCCGTGGCAGTCTGGCCATGCTTGATCTGGAACAGGCCGCGAGCTTGATCGAACAGTGTGCCCGATACGTGAAAACCGTATTGCTGGAAAAACGTATCGTACCGGAATCTGATGTACTCGATGATCTGGCTGATGCCATCAGCAGTATCGAATATTACCTTGAGTCATTGATCGGCAAGTGGGCCAATCCGGAAAGCATTCTTGCCGTGGCCGAAGCCAGTCTGGCACGATTGAACCTGTCCGCCATCGAGGACATGGCCAGTGAAAACAGCGGTTTTCATCTCAATCCTACCGAGCCGGACATTGCCATTCCTGTCGAGCTGCGTAGTGAGCCTGGTGAGGAAGACACCAGGGTGGATCTGGAAATCCTGCAAAATGAAGACACCATCGACAATCTCACTGCCCCCGACATAGAGAAACAACCCGCCTACCCGGTCGATGAGGAAACGCTGCAGGACATTCAGGCAGCGGACATCGACCTGTCGTCGGTACAGATAGTTCAGCCCGAGTTTCCGGAGGACAACGAAATTGCAGCTGCGGAAGATACAGACGAGCTTGTAATCCCGCAGGAACAGGCGGCACCGGAAGACTCTCAGGCGGTCACCCTCAACGATATCGAGATTACCGGAGATATCAGCGAGGAAATTGCTACCTCTCTGGCCGATGATGACACCTTGCCGGCGCTGGAAATAGACTGGCCGGAACAGGCCACGATTATCGAATCACCGGAGCAGGAAGCCGATCAGCAACAGAACGTCCACGAAGAAGGGGATACGACTGATTTTGATCTGTCTTTCTCCCCTGAGGCCGAAGAAGCAGAACAAAGCAGTGATGAAAGCAGTGCTGTCATCGAAATAACGGAAGACCAACTGGATCTGGAGCAGGCCTCTACCGATGCTGTGTCGGAAGTGATTGAAGAAATCGAGACATCCGAATCCTCCATCGAAATAGAAGCACCGGACTTGTCGGATACGTCCATGTCGAGTATCGCAGCTTTCGTCCCTCCAGAGGAAATCGATGAGGAAATCCTGGAAATCTTTCTTGAGGAAGCCGAGGAGGAATTTGAAAATATCAGCCGCTGCCTGCCCGCCTGGGAGGCCAACCAGGATGATACCGATGCCCTGAACGACATGCGTCGCTCATTCCATACTCTCAAGGGTTCCGGCCGGCTGGTTGGTGCCTTCGATGTGGGTGAATTCGCTTGGGCATTTGAAAACATGCTCAACAGGGTCATCGACAAGACCATAGTTACCACCCCGGTCATGTTTGAGCTGCTCCATCTAGCACACAAGACCCTGCCTGCGTTGTTTGACTACTTCAAGCAGGGACAACGAGCCGATCAGGATATTCTTGTTCTGGTGTCATTGGCCAATGACTTGAGTCAGGGCAAGGAAATCCAGTTACCGTCTGCTGCCGCTGAAGCGCAGGGTGAAGACGACACCGCTCAGGTGATGCCCGCCGAACAGGCAGAGCAGGCCGAGGTGGTTGAAGCCGAAAACGGGGTTGAAGCCGAAAACGGGGTTGAAGCCGAAGCGGATGACAAAATTACCGCAGACAGAGAAGAACCCCAGGTTCCGCTGCCTGATCTCGATCCGGTCCTGCTGGATATATACCGCAAGGAAGTGGTGACCCACCTGCAGACACTGCAGACATATCTTGCTGACTGGCAGGCAGGCAGGGCACAGGCCGCAACCGATGCGCTGCTGCGGGCATTGCACACACTGACAGGCAGTTCGCGTACCACTGGGGTGGCTCAGATCGCGGAACTGTGCAGCCAGTTTGAGAAATATATCAAGGCACTGCAAGCCAAAAGCATGCCGGTAACCGAGCCGGCGGCCAGCCTGCTGGATAACACCATACAGTACATTAGCACCACCATGGAGGTACTTGATGTCCCAGGGGCAAGTATTACCGACAATGCCGAACTGATGAGCCAGGTCAATGCTCTCAACGAAAGCATGGAGGGTTTGTCTGCCGATGACATTTCCACACCAGGCATGCCGGATCTGCAATTGTCTTCAGGGGCGGGTTTCGCCTCCGTGTCAGAGCCACTTGAAACCGAAGCCGATGATGAATTGCTGGAGATCTTTATCGAGGAAGGGGAAGAGATTCTCGATGAAAGTGATCAGACCCTGAGCCAGTGGATTGAAACGCCCGAAGACAACCAGCTGCTCGAAGCCATGCAACGCCAGCTGCATACCCTGAAAGGCGGGGCGCGCATGGCCGGTGTCTCGGAGATAGGTGATCTTGGACACAGCGTCGAATCTCTGTTGACGGCCCTGGTGGATGGCAAACTGTCTGTTTCCAAACGCATGTTTACAGTTTTACAGCAAGCCCAGGATCAACTGGTCAGCATGCTGGAACAGGTAAAATCAAGGCAGCGTCCAAAATCACCAGAGGACCTCATCGACGAGGTTGAATCACTGCTCAAGCCCGAAACAGCACAAGGTGATGCTGAGTCAGTGGATATTCTTGCCGGCAGCGAGACTGAATCCAGTGAAGAAGTACAGATTGAAGACATGGATGAAAGCCTGCGCGAAGATACGGCTGCGGAAACAGAAGACAGTATTGAATCCATTGATGTGACTCAGATCGAGGCAGCTGCCGAAGAGGTTAGCAACAGTACGGGTGAGTTCGAACTTTCTGCGGCAGCGGATGAGGTAACGGAAGAAGAACCCTGCGTCGTGGTCGAAGAAGAGCTTGAGCTGAGTGAACCCGAATCGTCAGACGCTGATGCCAAACAGCTGTCCGAGGGAAATGACGAGCAGGCCTCGATGTATTCCGAAAGCGAAGCCTTCGAACCTGCCTCGAACAATGATAATGTCGTCAATATCAGCAATCAGCCATTTGAGGATAACAGGCAACAAGAGCCGGATGAGGCTACGTCAGACAATGTGGTTGAATTGTCACCGCCCCAGATGGTGACACCACCGCCTGCGGAAGAGGAAAGCCGTCCGCCGGCACCAGCGCCAGCCGAAGAGGTGCCGGCGACAGAAACCGTGGCGCGCACGACTACCCAGCCAGGGCTGG
>JAJRYG010000017.1 GCA_024275915.1 Gammaproteobacteria bacterium | reverse complement strand
TATAGCGGGCGGCCTGGCCCTGCACCGCATAGGCACCGGCCTTGTCATGGCTTTCATCCATGGCCCAGTAGGCATCGATGTCGGTTGCAGACAGAGGGCAGAATCGCACCGTGCTGATGTTAAGTTTGACGGCTTTTTTGTCATGTCCCATCAGGGCCACGGCACTCATGACCTGGTGGGTCGTGCCGGACAGTCTGGCCAGCATGGCCTTGCCGTATTCGGCATTCTCGGGTTTGCCCAGAATCTCGCCATCTACCACCACCACCGTATCGGCACCCAGTACCGGATGCCGGTCTTCGTCATCGAGCAGATTGTAACCGGCCCGTGCCTTGTTCAGCGCCATGCGCTGGACGAAGATTTTCGCCGCCTCGTTACGCCGCGGCACTTCCGGTTCGTCGATTTCGAGCAACTGGTATGTGACCCCGATCTGGGTCAGCAATTCCCGCCGTCGCGGTGAGGCCGAGGCTAGGTAAATATCAAATGATTCTGTCATCGGTCGTCCTGTCTGCCGCTGTGCCGGCAGCGCTGATGTTGTGTTCCATCCCCGCCTATTTGTGGTAGGGATGATTCCTTAAAATGGTCGTTGCCCGGTAGAGCTGTTCGGCAAGGATGATGCGTACCAGCGGATGGGGAAAGGTCATGGCGGAAAGTGACCAGAGGCGATCGGCGCGTTGCCGGCAGGCCGGTGCCAGCCCCTCGGGGCCGCCCACCAGCAGGGTGGTATCCCGTCCCTGTTGCATCCAGTTTTCCATCTGCCCGGCCAGCTGTTCGGTACTCCAGTGCCGTCCTTCCACGTCCATGGCAATCACTTCACTGCCCGGGGGAATGGCCGCCAGCATCTTCTCGCCTTCCTGTTGCACAATCCGCTGTATATCGGCCGACTTGCCACGCTTGCCGGCCGCGATCTCGATGAGACGCAGGCGGCATTCAGGCGGCATGCGCCGGGCATATTCCTCGTAACCCTGCGCCACCCAGTCCGGCATGCGGTTGCCCACGGCAATCAGGTTGACTTGCATCGATTCCAGGCTCCGGCCAAGGCGGACTAGTTGTCCTGGGCCGCCACCGGGCTGTCATCACCCCAGAGTTTTTCCAGATTGTAGTAGTCCCGTACCGATGGCTGCATGACATGCACGACGATGTCACCCAGATCGATGAGGATCCAGTCGGCATGTTGCTCGCCTTCGGTGCCCACCGGCTGCACACCGGCTTTCTTGACCTTTTCCACCACACTGTCGGCCAGGGCCTTGACCTGGCGGGCGGTATTGCCACTGGCAATGACCATCACATCCGTCACACTGGACTTGCCCAGCACATCGACGACACGAATGTCGGTCGCCTTGACGTCTTCCAGGGCCTCGATGACCAGTTTTTGCAGTTCTGCATTGTCCACGCTGTTTACCTGTATATATGTTGTTGCTGAATGATTTGAATGACCCTGTCCGGCATCAGATACCGGACACTTTCGCCCTCTTGTACCCAGCGGCGGATCTTCGTTGCCGAAATGTCCAGCTGGGTCACCGGCACGAACACCAGCCCGCCGGCCCGATGGTTTTTCAGTTCATGCAGGGCCATTTGCCGGGCCTCGACCAGTTCCCGCAGCGCCTCCGGCATGCTGTCCGTGCCATGCCCTCCGCCGGGCCGATGTGTGATCACCAGGTGGGCCAGTTCCGGCAGGCGCTGCCACTGGTGCCAGCCGGGCAGACCCAGAAAGGCATCGAAGCCGAGGATCAGACACAAGGGCGCTGAGCCTGGCCCACGGGAAAAGGAGTCGAGGGTGTCCACCATGTAGGAAGGCCCCGCCCGACTCACTTCCCTTTCGTCCAGCACGAAACCGGGCTGGTCGTCGATGGCCGCATGCAGCATTGCCAAGCGCTGGGGCACCGAGGCCTGCGGCATGTCCCGGTGTGGCGGCTGACCACTGGGAATGAAACGCACTTCCTCGAGCCCCAGCCACTGCTGCACTTCCAGCGCCGGACGCAGGTGACCATAGTGTACCGGGTCGAAGGTGCCGCCGTAGATGCCGATCATCAGCAAAGGGACGAGGGACGACGAGAGCATGGATGCTGGAGGCAGAGCGACGCAGGAAGACTAAGCCGAGGGACGACTGACGAAGGGAAGGAAACATAAGGGTTTTCCATAACCCGAAACATGGTGACTCCGACGAAACCTTTCAGTTCACGAATGGCCCGCAACCCAATCGAAATCAGCACACCAACACGGTTACTCGCCCCTCGCCCCTCGTCACTCGTCACTGAAAAAACCGTCACTGGCGTATGTGTCCGTCACCGATGACGATGTATTTCTGCGAAGTCAGGCCTTCGAGGCCCACCGGACCGCGCACGTGGATCTTGTCGGTGCTGATGCCGATTTCGGCGCCCAGGCCGTATTCGAAACCATCGGCAAAGCGGGTTGAGGCATTGACCATCACCGAGCTGGCATCCACCTCGGCCAGGAAACGCCGGGCGCGGCCCAGATCTTCGGTCATGATGGATTCGGTGTGGCCAGAACCGTGCTGGTGGATGTGTTCCATGGCCGCATCGATGTCATCCACCACCCGGATGGAGAGGATCGGCGCCAGGTATTCCTCGTCCCAGTCGGCCTCGCTGGCCGCCTTGATGTCCGAGAGGATGTCACGACTGGCGGCACAGCCGCGCAGTTCCACACCTTCCTGTGCGTAGAGCTTGGCCAGGGGCGGCAATACCTCGGCCGCCACCTCCTTGTTGACCAGCAGGGTCTCCATGGTGTTGCAGGTGCCATAGCGCTGGGTCTTGGCATTGAAGGCCACCTTGATGGCCTTTTCCTGATCGGCCCGGTCGTCGATGTAGACATGGCAGACCCCGTGCAGGTGCTTGATCACCGGCACCCGGGCCTCGGCACTGATGCGTTCGATGAGCCCCTTGCCGCCACGGGGCACGATGACATCCACATAGGCCTGCATGGTGATGAGCTCACCCACGGCGGCTCGGTCGGTGGTTTCGATCACCTGCACCAGTTCGGTCGGCAGACCGGCGGCCTCGAGGCCGTCGTGAATGCAGGCGGCAATGGCCTGGTTGGAATGCCGGGCCTCGGAACCGCCACGCAGGATGGCGGCATTGCCCGATTTCAGGCACAGGCCGGCCGCATCGGCGGTCACATTGGGCCGTGATTCGTAGATGATGCCGATGACCCCCAACGGCACGCGCATCTTGCCAATCTGCAGGCCCGAGGGCTGGTAGTTCATGTCACTGATCTCGCCGACCGGATCGGGCAGTGCGGCAATCTGCTGCAGGCCTTCGGCCATGCCGGCAATACGTGCCTCGTTGAGCTCCAGCCGATCCAGCAGGGCATCGTCCAGCCCCTTTTCCCGGCCCGCTTCCATGTCCTTTTTATTTGCCGCCAGCAGTTCGTCCTGCCGCTCCAGCAGAGCCCGGGCGGTGTTGAGCAGGGCCTGATTCTTCGGCCCGGTGGGGGTGCGGGCCAGGATCCGCGAGGCCTGGCGGGCCTGTTGTCCCACTTGCTGCATGTACTGTTTGATATCGAGTTTTGCGTCCATCGTCTTTTTGCCTGTTTAGCCTCGGGCCACCGTGAACAACGGCTTGCCACTGAGTTTCATGGTTAATTTTAACAATTCATCCCACACTTTGCCTGCTGCCTGGCCTTTTAATACCTTTTCCAGCTCACCGGCCTGCCACAGCAGGCCCTGCCAGCGTTTGAGATTGTAACGCCGCAGCGCCGCCTGCACTGGCGCCTGGCGGGCCTGCCAGACCCGGAACTGGCCCATTGCCTGACCGGCCGACTGACCCTGCTGCATCAGCTGGCTCATGCCACAGAGGCTGCGGATCTCCCGGCTCAGGGCCCATAGTATCAGGATTGGCTCGACCCCTTCACTGCGCAGGCCAAACAGCATGCGGGCACAGCGGCTGGCATCACCGGCCAGGGCCACGTCCACCAGGCCAAAGATGTCGAAACGGGCACTGTCGGACACGGCCGTGGCCACCTGCTCGGCCTCGACCCTCCCCCCGCCGGTGAGCAGACGCAGTTTTTCCAGCTCCTGATCGGCCGCCAGCAGGTTGCCTTCCACCTTGTCCACCAGCAGGGCCAGGGCCTCGTCAGTGGGCTGCATGTCGCGGCTGGCCATGCGCTCGCGGATCCAGCCTGGCAACTGCTCGGGCTTGATGGGCCAGACGGGAATCACCACACCGGCCTGATCCAGCGCCTTGAACCATTTGCTGCTCTGCTGGGCCTTCTCCAGCTTGCCGGCAATCACCAGCAGGACGGTATCCATCGGCGGGTTGTCGCACCAAGCCTGCAAGGCCTTGCCGCCCTCGGTGCCGGGCTTGCCCGAAGGAATGTGCAGTTCGATGAGGCGTTTTTCGGCAAACAGGGACAGGGCATTGGCGGCCTCCATCAGAGCCGACCAGTCGAACTTCTGCTCCACATGCATGACCTCCCGGCTGTCGTGCCCCTGGGCCTTCGCTGCTTCACGGACAGAGTGACAGACCTGCTCCCGCTGAAAGGGTTCATCCCCGTACACCAGATAGACCGGCGACAGGGGTTCGGCCAGGTGGGATTCGAGTTGCCTAGCTTGCAGGCGCACTGGCCTTGTCCTCTGGCGCATGTTGAACACCGGCCTGCAAGCGGCGCATCATCTGGTCGATGGCATCGCGGCGCATTTCATTGTAGAAACGCAGCTCCTGATCGCCCTTGGCGAGGATGGTGTCGGGGTTGAAACGGTACTGGCGTTGCAGCGTGATGGACTGCCGGGGGATCCAGGGCTTGCCGTCGGCCGTATCCAGACGGAAGCTCAGGGTGTAATTCAGGGTATAGGCCGAGGCCCGGCCCAGGCCATCCACCGACAGCACGCGCCGCTCGGTCTTGTCTTCCAGAATCACCAGCACACTGCGGGCCTGGGCGGGGCTGTCTTCCACCCGGCTGCCCGACCGGTTGAAGGCATCCCGGATCCCCAGCCCCAGCTCACTGTTCCTGTCGGTGCCTGTCAGGGCCACGCTATTCAGTGACTCCGGCAGTTCCACCGAACCGCGCAGGTGAAAACCGCAGGCACTCAGAACCAGTCCCGTGAACAGGAACAGCAGAGCAAATTGCAGCGGGTGGTGGCCGAAAGGGTTTTTCCCTTGAATCATCGACATGATCCTAGCGGACCACCACGTTTACCAGCTTGCCCGGCACGACGATGATCTTCACCACCGTCTTGCCCTCGATGAAGCGCATGACATTTTCATCGGCCAGTGCGGCCTGTTCGATCTGGCTCTTGTCGGCCGAGGCCGGCACCATGATCTTTGCCCGCAACTTACCGTTGACCTGCACCACGATCTGTAGCTCGTCCCGAACCAGGGCCGAGGCATCCAGCTGCGGCCAGCGGGCATCAATAACCGCGCCCTCGTGGCCCAGGTGCTGCCACAGCACGTGGCAGATGTGTGGCACGATGGGCGCCAGCAGCAGAACGGCAGCCTCCAGGGCTTCCTGCACCACCGCCCGGCCCTGAGCCGAATCATCCTCGAACTTGTACAGGGCATTGAGCAGCTCCATCACCGCGGCAATCGCGGTGTTGAAGATGTTGCGCTCGCCGATGTCCTTGCTGCAGCGCTGGATGGTTTCGTGGGTCTGACGACGCATGGCCTTCTGTGCCTCATTCAGGCTGGCGGCATCCAGCGGCTCGACAGGACCACGGGTCACATGGGACTGCACCCGCTTCCACAGACGGCGCAGAAAACGGTTGGCCCCTTCCACCCCGGCATCGCTCCATTCCAGACTCTGCTCGGGTGGCGCGGCAAACATCATGAACAGGCGGGCCGTGTCGGCACCGTACTGATCGATCAGCGACTGGGGATCCACCGTGTTGCCCTTGGACTTGGACATCTTGCTGCCGTCCTTGAGCACCATGCCCTGGGTCAGCAGCCGAGTGAAGGGCTCGTCGTTGTCGATGACCCCGGCATCACGCAGCAGCTTGTTGAAGAAACGCGCATAAAGCAGATGCAGGATGGCATGCTCGACCCCGCCCACATAGTGGTCCACCGGCAACCAGTAGCGAGCCCGTTCATCGACGATGGCCGTGTCACAATCGGGACTGGTGTAGCGGGCGTAATACCAGGAAGACTCCATGAAGGTGTCGAAGGTGTCCGTTTCCCGCTCGGCCTTGCCCTTGCATTTTGGACAGGTGGTTTCATAGAACTCAGGCATTTTCTTGATGGGCGAACCCACGCCTTCGAATTTCACGTCTTCGGGCAGCACCACCGGCAGCTCCGCCTCGGGCACTGGCACATCACCGCAGTTGTCACAGCGGATCATCGGGATGGGCGCACCCCAGTAACGCTGGCGAGAGACCCCCCAGTCATGCAGCCGGTAGTTGATCCGCTTGCCACCCTGGCTGTTTTTCTCCAGGTGATCAGCAATCGCCGAGAAAGCCTGCTGTGAGGACAGACCGGTAAACTCACCGGAATCGATGAGCACGCCCTTGTTGGTGAAGGCGGCTTCACCGAGATCGACCTCACCGCCATCGAGCGGTGCGATCACCTGACGAATGCTCAGGCCATACTTGCGGGCGAATTCCCAGTCACGCTGATCGTGGGCCGGCACGGCCATCACCGCGCCTTCGCCATAGCCCATGAGCACGAAATTGGCGATGAACACGGGCACCCGATCGCCACTGATGGGGTGGATGGCCTTGAAACCCGTGTCGATGCCCTTTTTCTCCATGGTTTCCATGCTGGCCTCGGCCACGTCCATCTTCTTGCATTCCTCGACAAAAGCCGCGACGTTGGCATAACGCGCAGCGGCCTCCCGGGCCAGCGGGTGCTCGGCGGCCACCGCCACGTAGGTGACGCCCATCAGGGTGTCGGGGCGGGTGGTAAAGACCTTGAGGGACTCGTCGCGCCCGGCCAGGGCAAAACGTACCTCCACCCCTTCGGAACGGCCAATCCAGTTGCGCTGCATGGTGCGCACCTGCTCGGGCCAGCCGTCTAGCTTGTCCAGATCATCGAGCAGTTCGTCGGCATAGTCGGTGATCTTCATGAACCATTGGGGAATGTCGCGGCGCTCCACCGTATTGTCACAGCGCCAGCACTTGCCGTCGATGACCTGCTCGTTGGCCAGCACGGTAAGATCGTGGGGGCACCAGTTGACTGCCGCCGTCTTGCGATAAACCAGGCCCTTCTCAAACAGCCGCACGAACAACTGCTGCTCCCAGCGATAGTAGTCGGGGTCGCAGGTGGCCAGTTCCCGGTCCCAGTCGTAGGCCAGCCCCAACCGCTTGAGCTGGGCACGCATGTAGTCGATGTTTTCCCGCGTCCACCTGGCCGGGGGCACCTTGTGCTTGAGCGCGGCATTTTCCGCCGGCAGGCCAAAGGCATCCCAGCCCATGGGCTGCAGCACATTCTTGCCCTGCATGCGCTGGTAACGGCTGAGCACGTCACCAATGGTGTAGTTACGCACATGGCCCATGTGCAGCTGACCGCTGGGATAGGGGAACATGGACAGGCAGTAATATTTTTCACGGCTGGGGTCCTCGGTCACCTTAAATGACTGATTCGATTCCCAATATTCCTGAGTCTGCTGCTCAATCCGGTCTGCCTGATAGTGTTCTTGCATGGTCTGGATACTGCCTCGTGTCCTGTGATTCATAAAAGCAGACCCGCATCAGGCGGGTCAATACATGGAAAGTGCTGAACGATTCCTCCCTGAATTCCCAGAGCGACACGTCCCCGTGCCGCAGGAATGTCTGAACAAATCAGACATTCCTATAATGGTAACCCAGCCAGCCCCGCCGATAAATGCTTGCAATCCCCCTGCGCTATACCGATTATTAGAGAAAGCATAAATTATCAGGGAACTGTCATGAGCAACGAATCACAGAACAAACTTCTCGAAACCTACAACGCCATGCGTGACACCGTGCGCGAGGCCTGGAACCAGGTGGAAGAAAAAACCCTGCCCAACCTCAGGGAAGCCCTGGAAAAGGCCGAGGAAAAGGCCTCGGAACTCGGCGAGCTGGGGCGGGAAGAAATCGACAAGCTCAGCGAATACCTGAAAAAGGATCTGGAAGCCGCCATCGACACCCTGCAGGAAAACGGCCGCGAACTGGCCGACTGGCTGGAATTCGACCTGGAATTCGCCGAATCCCGCTTTGCCGACTGGGTGGCCCAGGTGGCCGACCCGACCCGGCTGGAGCTGGCCCGTTTCATGGAGCAGACCCGCAAGCTCAGCCAATGGCACACCGGCGAAATTACCGGCCCCGGTACCCTGGTGTGCAAGGCCTGTGGCGAAAAACTGCACTTCGACAAGGCCGGCCACATTCCCCCCTGCCCCAGGTGCCATGCCACCGCCTTTGAAAAGGAATACCTGAACCTGGGGGAATGACCCGCGGCTGAACAAGCCGTTTTCAGGCGTCCCGCCCAGCGGCGGCACGCCATGGTCACGGGGGCAGGCAAGCCGTAACCCCCCTCTTTTGCCGTATTTTCGACAAGGTCCCTTGCAAGCCCGCCCGCCTTGTGGCGAAAATACCGGTACAGGCCCGCACCACGGTCTGCCCATGCCAACACAACACGGAATCGATACACAGGGAAGCCAGCCATGTATCATCCAAACCTCATCGCCACCCTTTTCAACCAGTTCTACCTGCTGCTGCCCGCCACCGGAACCACCGCCCCGAAGCCACGAGCGACGCCGGCAACCGCAAGGCAGGGCTGGGCCCGGAGCCCCTGCCGGGCCTGCACAACCAGGAGTGGGACAAGGTCGAGGTCAAGGACGAATCCTTCAAGACCACCAAACAGGTGGATATGGAGAATCTGGCAGACGATGAAGAAAAGGCGAAAGAAATCCTGCTAGATCAGGGCAGGGATGAGGAACAGATAGTACCAGCTCTCGAATCGGGCAATGATTTTTCCACCAAGGCGCTAAAACCGGGTGACAAACTCTATGGATTTGACAGCACGACAAACAAATACCGCGCCAAAAACAGGATTCCATGTACTGGCTGGACGGAACGGGTTATAAAGACGTCAAATCCAAATTCTACAAAAATGGGAGATGGGACCGGGAAGGGATCAAAAATCATCTGGCCTTGCCCTGCATGAATCGTGCAGATGTCATTGATGTTGCCGAAGTGACCGCGCCACAACAAGCTGTCACCTCGACGGTAGGCAAGGCCAGGGAACAAATAGGCTACACCAGAGCCGATTATACCACGGGCATGCTGGGTAAAATCATGCCAGGAGGCGGCAAACAAATCACGCCCGATCCGGCCAGGACCAGTGCCGTAACCCGTCTGACAGGAACGCCTTGATGAACAAGAAAAATAAAATCTATCAGGACATCACACAAAACTGCGACATCATCCTGAATCTGCTCAAACCCTTTGAGGCTGAAAACGAGACTCCCGAAGGTCGCATGATCTACCAGTGTCGCTGGTTGAAAGAGCAGGTTGCCGCTGACAAGCTTCCTTTGCCAACTGAAGATTTTGTACATACCTTGAAGTACGTATCTGCGGAAGGGCTGATAGGTCATGTAGCCAGTTCCAGGGAAACCGAATGGCAAGAAGTCGGGATTTATCTCTACCGATTGGTTGTTCTAGTGGATAACAAACTGATAACAAAAAAAGAATACATCCCAGCTACCCTCAACCTGATCGACGCCCTGATCAACTTGTTGCAACATGCCCCTCGCCCCCTGAGTAAACACGAACAGGGCCTGATCCCCGAGCTGCAACAACTGAAAACCCTGCTCGCCGAGGCAAAAATCGAACCGCCACTAATGAGCTATTTCCCCGATTATCCCAACTTCAGAAAAGTCTATCGTCTAAACAAAAGCACCATCGACGACCTCCCCAATGGCAAGTATTTATGCAGAACCGTCGCCAACCTGATCTTCGAAGGTGTCCGCCCCGACACCTGGCTCACTCAGGAAGATGCAGACCGCGAAACCCGGGCGCTACTGCAAAAACAGCAAGGCGCAACGGCCTAGCCTCCCGGCTTTGGTTCATCACAGGGAACACACCATGGGTGCGCCTATAAGAAAAAATTTCTTATGCGGCCCTTGATTTATTTTATTATCTGACTATATTAGTAATGTATTAAATACTAATTAACAAGACAGCTGGAGGTACAAGATGTCACTGATTAAAAACTTCCCTGCAGATGGTGTGGTTACTGTCAATCGGGTGATCCTCAAGCCCGAATACACTCTGGATGACCTGCAGGAGCACGTCGCGTATCTGTGTGAGAACGTCAAGACCTACCATTCGGACACGGGCTTTGTTGGCGGATTCGTCTCAGTCAACAGCGGCATGGTCTCCAATGAGGGCTCGACCATTGGCAAGCCGGTGGAAAGTCCGCTCAAGGGCCGTGAAGCCCTGATCACCACTTTCTGGCGCAGTTTCGAGGAGCATGAAGCGTCCCACAAGAGTGAAACCTTCCAGCCGTTG
>JAJRYG010000016.1 GCA_024275915.1 Gammaproteobacteria bacterium | reverse complement strand
GTTAGTGGACATTTACCGCAGACAACAAAAGATTGTAACCAGTCTTCACCTGCTTCTGGCAGAGCTGTCAGTGACATTATTCAGCCGCCCGCTCAGCGAGGAACACATCACCAATCGCTATCATCGAAGACAGATGGAAATTCAGAAAACACAGAGGGCCCTGCCGCTGTGAGATTTATTCCGGACAGTAGTGAGCCTTCGCTGGAATGACCTCGAAGCCAGGATTTACTCGTCACTCCTAAACCGGTGAGAGGGTTTCCAGCTTCCAGCGAGGCTTGCCGCCGAACGCCAGGTCCTGATGCTGCCCGGCCAGCAGTCGCTGGGTGCCGGCGAAGGCGATCATGGCACCGTTGTCGGTGCAGAATTCCAGTCGCGGGTAGTACACCCGGGCCTGCTGTTTCCTGGCCACGTCGTGGAGCCGTTGCCGCAAGCGTGAGTTGGCACTTACTCCGCCGGCAATCACCAGCCGGCTCAAACCCGTTTCCTTCAGTGCCCGGCGGCACTTGATGGCCAGGGTGTCCACCACGGCCTCCTCGAAGGCGCGGGCAATGTCGGCGCGGGTTTGCTCACTCTTGTTGCTGGCCTGCAGGGTGTTGAGGGTGAAGGTTTTCAGGCCACTGAAGCTGAAATCCAGCCCGGGCCGGTCGGTCATGGGGCGGGGAAAGCGGTAGCGGTGGGGGTCGCCCTGCTCGGCCAGTCTTGCCAGTGCCGGGCCACCGGGGTAGCCCAGTTCGAGCATCTTGGCGGTCTTGTCGAAGGCTTCACCGGCGGCATCGTCCAGGGATTCGCCCAGTACCCGGTACTGGCCAATGCCATCGACCTGAACCAGCATGGTGTGGCCGCCGGAGACCAGCAGGGCGATGAAGGGAAATTCCGGTGGCTCGGCCTCGAGCATGGGGGCTAGCAGGTGACCTTCCATGTGGTGCACGGCCACGGCCGGCACACTCCAGCCAAAAGCCAGACTGCGGCCGATGGAGGCCCCCACCAGCAGCGCCCCCATCAGGCCCGGGCCAGCGGTGTAGGCCACGCCGTCGATGTCTTCGGCCGCCAGGCCCGCCTCGGCGAGAGCCTGGCGGATCAGCGGCAGGGTCTTGCGGATGTGGTCGCGGGAGGCCAGCTCAGGCACCACCCCGCCGTATTCGGCATGCAGGGCCACCTGGGAATACAGCACATCGGCCAGCAGACCCTTTTGGCTGTGGTAAATGGCCACCCCGGTCTCGTCACAGGAGGTTTCGATGCCCAGAACGGTCATTTTGTCGTGATCTTGCATAATCTGCCGGATTTCCTCGTGATTTTGTTGAATATCTTTTGCATTTGCCAAAAACAGGTATTAAACTTGCGCGCTTCGCTGAATTCAACACATAAATTTGAGGTGCATGCTACATGCCTGCTGTTCGCGTACGAGAAAACGAACCCTTTGACGTCGCATTACGTCGTTTCAAGCGCTCCTGTGAGAAAGCCGGAATCCTGTCGGAAGTCCGCCGCCGTGAGTTTTATGAAAAGCCCACATCAGTGCGCAAGCGTAAAATGGCCGCTGCCGTCAAGCGCCACCAGAAGAAAGTCTCCCGTGAGCGTGCCCGCACCAAGCGTCTGTACTGATTCCTGATCCCGCCGCTCTGGCGGGGTGCCTTTGCCCATACCCATGAGTCAAACCAGCCTCAAAGATCGCATCAACGACGATGTGAAGACGGCCATGCGCAGCAAGGACAAGCCCCGGCTTGGTGTCCTGCGCCTGATCACGGCCGCCATCAAGCAGATCGAAGTGGACAAGCAGACCAGCCTCGATGATGATGCCATCATTGCCGTGCTGGAAAAAATGCTCAAGCAGCGCAAGGATTCCATCGCCCAGTTCGAAAAGGCCGGTCGCGACGAGCTGGTCGCCCAGGAAGCCTTCGAAGTTGGCATCATTGAGGAATACATGCCCGAGCAGCTCTCCGAAGCCGAAATTACCGCCCTCATCGATGACGCCATCAGCCGCACCGGTGCCGCCAGCATGAAAGACATGGGCAAGGTCATGGGCATGCTCAAACCCCAGCTCGCCGGCAAGGCGGACATGGGGCTGGTCAGTCAGATGATCAAAAAGCGATTATCCGACTGACAGGGCCAAGTGACAGAGGGACGAGGAAACGCGACATTATCCTGCTCTTGTTCCTTGCAAATGGTTAGATACCCTCGGCTTCCCCCTCTTTCCATGCACCGCCCTGGTTGTCGATTTTTCACTTGCCTTGTCAATTCAGCTGGATAACACCAGCAACACGCTGGCACCTCGTCACTTGTCCCTTCTCTGTGCCCCATAAAATACGATTGAAGCCATTAACAGCTGATCTCTCCCCGCAAGCCATATAGAATCCCCCCATAATGGCCGGCCTGATCCCTCAATCCTTCATCGATGATCTGATGAACCGCATCGACATCGTCGAGGTGATCGATGGCCGTGTGCCGCTGAAAAAAACTGGCCGTGAATACACCGCTTGCTGCCCTTTCCACAACGAAAAGACCCCCTCTTTCACCGTCAGCCCGACCAAGCAGTTCTACCACTGTTTCGGCTGCGGCGCCCACGGCACGGCCATCGGCTTCCTCATGGAATACGAGCACCTGAGCTTTCCCGAATCGGTCGAGGAGCTGGCCCGTCTGGCCGGGGTACCCATGGAATACGAAGGCCCGTCGCCCAACGAGCCGGTACGGCGCAAGAAGGACGAGTCCCTCTACGATTTGCTCGCCAAGGTGGATCAATATTACCGCCAGCAGCTGCGCCAGCACCCCCAGTCTCGCCGCGCGGTGGACTATCTGAAACAGCGGGGCGTCAGCGGCGAGATTGCCGCCGAATTTGGCCTGGGCTTCGCCCCGCCCGGCTGGGACAACCTGGAAAGGCAACTGGGCCAGAGTGCCGAGGTGCGCGAAAAGCTCGTCAGCACCGGCATGCTGATCAAGAAGGACAGCGGTGGCAGCTACGACCGCTTCCGGGATCGGATCATGTTCCCCATCCGCGACCGCCGCGGCCGCACCATCGCCTTTGGTGGGCGGATATTGCCGGACAACCAGGAAAAAGGCGACAAGCCACCGGCCAAGTACCTGAATTCACCCGAGACTCCCCTGTTTCACAAGGGCCAGGAACTCTATGGCCTCTACGAAGCCCGCCAGGCCCTGCGCGACATCACCCGCCTGATGGTGGTGGAAGGCTACATGGACGTGGTGGCGCTGGCCCAGTACGGTATCCGCTATGCGGTGGCCACCCTAGGCACTGCCACCACCGAGGAACACCTGCACAAGCTGTTTCGCCTGACTCCGGAAATCGTCTTCTGCTTCGACGGCGACCGTGCCGGCCGCGAGGCCGCCTGGCGGGCGCTGAACAATGCCCTGCCGGTGATGCGAGAGGGCCGCCAGATCCGCTTCATGTTCCTTCCCGACGGGGAAGACCCCGACAGCTATGTACGCTAGGTAGGCAAGGAAGGCTTTGAGGCCAGCCTGGAGCAAGCACTCACTTTTTCCGAGTTTTTCTTTCAGCAGCTCAGCGGCCAGGTCAATACCGCTAGCATCGACGGCCGGGCCCGGCTGGTGGAGCTGGCCCGGCCACTGATCACCCGCCTGCCACCGGGGATCTTCGCCCACATGATGCGCCAGCAGCTCGCCCAGCTGGCACGCGTCGACAGCGACGAACTGGACCGTCAGCTTGCCGGCCCGGTTAAAAAACCGGGTACCGCTTCCCTGCCCGCCTCAGCCAGACCGGCAGGCCGCTATCAGGCCAGCCACAAGGCCCAGCCGTTCTCACCGGTGCGCATCGCCCTGATGCACCTGCTGAGCCAACCACAACTCGCCCAGTTGGCCGGAGATAGCAGCCGGTTCAGGGATTTTGACCTCCCTGGCATGAATTTACTCCGGGAAGTCATTGAAACCCTGCAACAGAACCCCCATCTTGGTAACAGTGCCCTGCTGGAACGCTGGCGGGGCAGCGATTCGGGCCGCCACCTGGAGAAACTGGTCATGATGACCTCCCCCCTGGACGATGAAAAGGCCGTGCAGGCTGAATTTGAGGGGGCCATTCACCGACTGGATCAGCTACGTCACGAACAACGTCTGGACGATTTGCTGACCCGATCCAACCAGGGCGCCCTGAATTCGGAGGAAAAAACGGAACTATTGGAACTTTTTTCACTCTTACGACGTGATTGACATCATGAAATCACATAAACATCGCAATTAAATTCCCGATTTTTCAGGATATTTTCTGATTACCGTCTAAACTTAGCGAATATTAGATATCTGGTAAACAGACCCTGAAATCGTGTAGAATTATCCGGTTTTACACCCCAATATTTTGGTAATTAATTGTATGAATCCAGCCAGAGCAGAAGTAATGGATCAGAATCAGCAGCAATCCCAACTTAAGTTATTGATCGCCAAAGGAAAAGAGCAGGGCTTCCTGACTTACGCCGAGGTGAATGATCATCTTCCCAATGACATCGTCGATCCCGAACAGATCGAGGATATCGTTGCCATGATCAATGACATGGGGATCCAGGTATTCGAAACCGCCCCTGAACCCGACGCCATCCTCGAAGCCAAGGATTCTGTCTACGAAGACGCCGCCGAAGAAGCCGCCGCCGCACTGGCTGCTGTCGACAGCGAATTTGGTCGCACCACCGACCCGGTGCGCATGTACATGCGTGAAATGGGTACCGTGGAACTCCTGACCCGTGCCGGTGAAATCGAAATCGCCAAGCGCATCGAAGACGGCATCAACCAGATGCTGTCCTCCCTGGCCATGTACCCCAATACGGTCGGAACCCTGCTTTCTCTCTACGAGCAGGTCGAAGCCGGGGACAAAAAGCTCACCGACCTGATCTCGGCCTTCATCGATCCCAATGCCCCGGACAATATTCCCACGCCCGCTGAAGTGGCCGCGGCCAATGCCAGCAAGAATGCCGGTACCGACGACGAAGAAGAGGAAGTGGACACCGGCCCGGATCCGGAAGAAGCCAGAGAGCGCTTCCTGAAAATCCGCAAATTGCATGACAGGCTGGCCACCGCCACCAAGAAACACGGCTACGGGGATCCCAAAACCGAAAAAATCCGCAAGGAGCTGATTGCCCAGATCATGGAACTCAAGCTCATGCCCAAGGTGGTCGAGCTCCTCATCAATGAGATGCGCAATCTCATCACCCGCATTCGTCAGCATGAAAAAGTCATCATGGAAATCTGTGTCGATAAGGCGCGCATGCCACGCAAGGCCTTCATTACCTCGTTCCCGAAAAATGAAGCCGACCTCGACTGGCTGCAGGCTCACATCGATGAAGGGGCCAAGTACTCGCCCATCCTCGAAGAGAACCGGGACGAAATCCTGCGTGCCCAGCAAAAACTTGCCCAGATCCAGAATGAATGCGGCATCACCATTGCCGACATCAAGGGCATCAACCGCAAGATCTCCATCGGTGAAGCCAAGGCCCGCCGCGCCAAGAAGGAAATGGTCGAAGCCAACCTGCGCCTGGTGATCTCCATCGCCAAGAAATACACCAATCGTGGTCTGCAGTTCCTCGATCTCATCCAGGAAGGCAACATCGGCCTGATGAAGGCCGTGGACAAGTTCGAATACCGCCGCGGTTACAAGTTCTCCACCTATGCCACCTGGTGGATTCGTCAGGCCATCACCCGCTCCATCGCGGATCAGGCCCGCACCATCCGTATTCCGGTGCACATGATCGAAACCATCAACAAGCTCAACCGCATCTCCCGCCAGATGCTGCAGGAAATGGGCCGCGAGCCGACCCCCGAAGAGCTGGCCGAACGCATGGAAATGCCCGAAGACAAGGTGCGTAAGGTGCTGAAAATCGCCAAGGAACCCATTTCCATGGAAACCCCGATTGGTGATGATGAAGACTCCCACCTCGGTGACTTCATCGAAGACAGCAATGTCACCTCACCGGTCGAATCGGCCACCACCTCCGGCCTGCAGGAAGCCACCCAGGACATCCTCGAAGGCCTGACTGCCCGCGAAGCCAAGGTATTGCGCATGCGCTTCGGTATCGACATGAATACCGACCATACCCTGGAAGAAGTGGGCAAGCAGTTCGATGTCACCCGCGAACGCATCCGCCAGATCGAAGCCAAGGCCCTGCGCAAACTGCGCCACCCCAGCCGCTCCGATCAACTGCGCAGCTTCCTGGATATCGAATAGCTAAAATCGAGTAAATGAATAAGCCGCTATCAAATTGATAGCGGCTTTTTTTTATCCGCGCTATAATCGGCGTCCCAATCAGAACGCCAAACACAGGCACAGCTTGCGCCTGGAAATGCGGCAAAAAATATTGGGCCTATAGCTCAGTTGGTTAGAGCAGGGGACTCATCAAAATGGTGCGTCCATGTCGAAAGGCATGGAATGAACGGGATGAATTCAGGGAAACCTTAACAGCCGCCCCCAATAAAAAGGTGGGCTGATGGCAATCCTGAGCCAAGCTGGAGGTACACTTCCAGAAGGTGCAGAGACTACCTGAGAACTTGCCCCGAAACAGGGCAAAAGTGTTCTTAATAACAGGCAAGAGCGTCCCGCACCCTGGCAAGCCACATACAGGTTTGTGGGTGATGAGATAGTCCGCTCCTGATAGAAATATCAGGGTAGAGTGAATCCCTTGGTCCCAGGTTCGAGTCCTGGTGGGCCCACCACTATTTGTTTCGCCAAGCATGATGTTGTGCCTGCAGCCACAAGCAGCCGATACTTCCCCCGTATCCAGAACATGTTTACCTTGCCTTGTGCGCAACACTGATACGTCAGAGGCTGTCTGGATCCGCCATTCACAGTGGGGACACAACACACTCTTGTTTATTGTGTCCTGCGGGATGAGGTTTGTGACTAGCGGCGTCGGCCACGGCCACCGGGACGGGGAGATTCGAAATTGACCTTGATGGTCTTGCCATTGAAGTCCTTGCCGTTGAGCCCGGCGATGGCGGCACGAGCTTCGTGGCCTTCCATTTCGATGAAACCGAAGCCCTTGCACTGGCCAGAAAAGATGTCCATGACGAGCTTGGAGGAGCGCACGGTGCCGAATTCGGCGAACAGGCTGCGCAGGTCGTTTTCATTCGTGCTGGCCGGCAGATTGCCAATAAACAGTTTTTTCAATGCAGGTGTCCTTTGCGGGAGTGAGGCCGTCTGGAAAAAAACTGGCGGCAAAAAAGAACCCCGCCGAAGCGGGGTTCCTGGTATCGGCTAATCCGATGCTTAGGCGGGTGTAACGCTGCTCGCCTGAGGACCTTTGGGGCCATTTTCCACTTCGTAGCTAACGGCCTGACCTTCGGTCAGGGTTTTGAAGCCTGAGCCCTGGATCGCGCTGAAATGTACGAATACATCGGCACCGCCGTCGTCCTGAGAAATGAAACCAAAACCTTTCGATTCGTTAAACCACTTTACTGTACCTGTAGCCATATGACTTTTTACCTGAATAAATATAAAAAAAATAGATTGTTGCGTACAGGTAATGTAACGGAGAATTCAACGGGGTAACACGAAGGGAACGACCAAAACTGCCAATAACATAATCTGTAGCTGCCATGTAGTATAGGAGAGTCCCCGCCAATATGCCAGCGCTATTGACATTATTTATACGATATATCCGTATTTTTGTCCCGATTCTTGTCAAACTGGCCCATGCCCCGAAAATATCCCGGAATATCAATCGCTTAAATCTGTGTCTGAAGCAACAAACAGCGACCAAATCAGCAACAACGACCAGTTTCGAGGGGAGCGACACCAGCAAAAGCCGTGATGGGGTGCCCATGGAAGGCAAAAACCGCTACCTTTGTCATTCCAGCCACAAGGTTGTTCAGGCATGTGTCCGGCTGCCGTTCAACCCCGGCCAGCGAACGACAAAATCGGATAGCCCATGTTCAAGAGAATTCTGGTCATCATCTTTCTTGCCATCTGGCTCGCCCTGGCCATCAACCCGGTTGATCGCGGTATCTGGCTACTGGAAAACATTCTGGTGGTCACGGTGTTTCCCCTGGTGCTCTGGCTCGACAGGCGTTACGACTTCAACAATCTGACCTTCCTCAGTCTCACCGTGTTTGTCATCCTCCACCTGTTTGGCGCCAACCTGACCTACAACAACATGACGTATTTCAGCTGGTTTTCACACTGGTTCGGCTGGCAGCGCAATTACTACGACCAGGTGATCCATTTTCTGTTCGGTCTGACGGTGCTGGTGCCATTTTTTGAAATCTTTTACCACCAGGGTGTTTCGCGAAAACTGAGCTACCTGATTGGATTTTTATTCATCTCGGCCATCGGTGCCTGGTATGAAATCCTCGAGTGGCTCTCCATGGTGCTGTTCTGCAAACAACCGGCCGAGCTCTGCTCAATCGCCATTACCCAGGGGGACATCTGGGATGCACAGAAAGACATGGCCTATGCCATTGTCGGTGCGATGCTTGCCATCCTGCTGCACTCCCGGTGGGGCAGCAAGACCCGGGGCTCAAGGCCACTGGCCCGTCCGGGCAAATAGGGATCGCGTGGCGATGCTGGAGTTAAAACTGCTGATCCTGATCATGACGGCAAACGGGGCGCCCATTATCGCTCGCAAGCTGTTCGCCGATCGCTACGACTGTCCCCTCGATGCGGGCTGGATCCTGCCTGATGGCCACCCCCTGCTGGGTGCATCAAAAACGGTTCGCGGCCTGATCGCGGCCCTGGTCGCCACGGTTCTGACCGGCCTGCTTCTGGGCATCCCCCTGCAGGCAAGCCTGATCATCGGCTTCCTTGCCATGGCCGGTGATCTGTTGTCCAGCTTTGTCAAACGACGTCTGGGCAAGCCTCCCGGTTCAAGGTTCATTGGTCTGGATCAGATCCCTGAGTCCCTGTTGCCACTGCTGGCCCTGAAGTCGATGTTCGATCTGTCACTGGCAGCCATTGCCGCCATCGTCACGGCCTTTGTGATTTCGGAACTGCTGTTATCACGGTTCCTGTACAAGCTGCACATTCGCAAACACCCTTATTGATGACGATCTGCCCTCGTCTGATCGCAGACGGGCATAGAGTGGTTTTTTTCAGGCCGCTTGATGGTTGCGTGACTGCAGCGTGATAGCTTTGGGTTCGACGATGCAGGCCTCACGGCACTGGGCGCAGCCGATACAGACCGTGGCATCGATGACGGGTCTTGTCTGCTGCCAGGACAGTGCGCCAGGCACCGGGCAGCTGTGGGCACAGGCACCGCATTCGGGACCGCTGTAAGGCAGGCAGGTGGCCGTGTCGATGCTCAGCCGGGCCAGCTGCGGCAAGGGCTTCGGGGTATCCTCCTCATCCTCATCCTCGGCCTCTTCTGCCCGCACCGGCCACACCAGAGCGCCAGGCTCACAGGCGGACACACAGGGCCAGTCTTCACACAGATGACAACCCTTGTTGGCCAGATCCAGCGCTGGTGTGGCGGCCACCCTGGCCCCCAGCCGCGCCGAGAGGGAAAATACCACCTGATGGGGACAGGCTGTGACACAGTCACCACAACGGGTGCAGGCGAGCAGGAATTCCAGTTCATCGAGGGCAAAAGGGGGCCGGATCCAGCGGCTGGCCTGACGGCTCACTTTGGCATCCACGTGCTTGACCACCTGCTCACCGCTCTTGCGCAGGGCCTGACGGAAAAAGGCGCGCCGATCCACCCTTACATCCTCATGATCATGGGCTGCATCAGCAACCACAGATTGAACAGGGTGATGCTGCTGATGAACACCAGCATGGGCAGCAGCAGGGTCTTGTTCAACACGGTGGTACCCATCAGCGCCACCATGCGGTGGCGCAGGATACGCATGGCCAGCCAGAAACCAAACACCAGCAGGCCGGCCTGCAGGGCGAACAGGATGTCCTGCTGCACCAGCGGCTGCAGATGGCGCAGGTGCATTTCCGCCTCTGTCATGGGCAGGGTACCGCTGCCCAGCGGATTGAGCAGCACACTGCTGGCGCCCTTGCCTTCGCGCACCATGTGGTTAATGTTGTGGGCCAGGTGATAGGCGAAGGCCAGCGGCAGGGTGGCGATGGCCAGCAGGGCAAACAGGCGTTGATAAGGCAGGGCCTTGCCAATGAGCTTCCAGGTGACGAACACGGCGAGGCTGAACAGCGCCGCCGGCACCAGCAGGCTGCCGGCCATGCCGATGGTGAAGCTCCACAGCAGCTGGCCCGAATCACCGATGGCATGCGCCAGACTGCGCATCCACTGCTCCCAGCCGGGCAGCATGCTCAGGCCATGAAAGCTGGTCAGCGCCACCAGGCCAAGAATGAACCAGGCTGCATCCCAGTGGGGCCGCGCCGTGTGCATGGCCTCTTCACCGGTGGGCCGGGCGCTCCAGGCAATGTTCTGGTAGGGGCAGGACTGGGTGCAGGCGCCACAGGAGGTGCAGTAGGTATTCTCTTTCAGCCGCCCCATGACCAGGTGGGTCGGGCAAGGCTCAATGGTCTCGGTGCCGTGATAACACTCCAGGGTCTTGCAACGGGCACAGATGTCCGGGTCGATGGGACGCAGGGCAATAGGTGACAGTTCCGAATACACGCCCACGGTACGCCCCACCGAGCAGAAATAACGGCAAAAGGCCTTGCGCTCGAACACGGCCAGCGACACGGTGGTGAGCACCAGGATCACCAGGGCGAGGATGGCGGTCATGTAGGGACTGGTGGTGATGCCCAGCCCCAGCTCCAGCCAGGTCAGGCCGATGAACATCCACCAGGCCGGCCAGACATTGCGGATCAAACGCGGCACGCGCAGATTGAGCGAGGCGGTCTCCTCTCCCCTGCCCCACAGGCGACGGCGCACCAGCCAGGTGGCAATGGCATCCCAGGGACAGATGGCACACCAGGCGGAACCGACGAAATATACCGACATGATGAGCCCGGTCCACCACAGGGACCAGGTGAGTACGGTGGCGATGTTGCGCTCGGCCAGCGGCGAGCCAAACAGGCCGGCATAGATCACCAGCAGGAAAATTGCGGCGGTAATGAGCCGCAGGATCACCAGGGTCCAGGGCCGGGTCAGGGCCTGTTTCATCCACGGACCGATGACCGGCCAGCCGGCCAGGCTTTGTGCGCCCCCGCTCGTGACGATGGCGCGCTGCGGCCGCCACAGCATCCAGCCGGCCAGCAGCAACATGGCCAGCAGAACGGCTTCCACCCAGATGGTAGGCAGACCGGGATGGGCCATGATACCCGGTGACTTGCACACCAGTTGCTGCAGCGGATCCGCCATGGCTCAACCTTCCCTCTGCTTGTGGTAATCGCGGGTCTTGAGGCGTTGCAGGCGCTTGCGCTGGAACACGTTCACCCCCACCAGCACCAGCACGATGGCGCCGATGGCAATGCCAACGGGACCGATGGGCGAGGCCTCGCCGATCTGCAGCGGAAAGTCGATGCGATAGGGTTCGCCATTGGCCGTGAATTCGGCCGTGATGATGTACTTGCCCTTTTCACGAAACATGAAACCCTGACGGTAGACATTGTCATCGATGACCTGGGCGCCCAGTTTTTCTTCCTTGTCGCTGAACCAGCTGTCATCCCGTACCGTGAAGGTGACCTCGGCATTCAAGGGCTCGTTGTTGTCGATACGCGTGGCGTACAGGTTGATGCGCCCCGGCTCGTTGGGTTTGGGAAAAGCCGGATAGACCATGTAGGTGACGAAATAGTCACCGATCTGGGTTTCCACCTGCATGCTCGGCGGGGTATTGGAATCCTCGTTGAGGCTGTAGGCCGGACGGCCGAGCACATGGTGGGCAAGCACACTGGGAGCCGCAAGGCCCATCAGCAAGCACAGTGTCACCAACCTTTTTATTCTCATGCTTAACCCCGTTCTTCTCTTCAACGATTCAGACACGATGACTCATGACTGTCCCTTCACTGCGTGCAACAATCCGGATCGGCAGGCTGGGATGGGGGCAGACCTCGACACACAGGCCGCAACCGACACAATCCTTCTGCACGATAGGCTGGTACTGGTTCCACATCTTGAACTTGATGGCACGGTTACCAAGTGGACAGATGGCCACACAGGCACCACAGATGCCGCGATTCACCCAGGGATAACAGGCCGTGCGATCGATCTGGGCAATGCCCATGTCGATGTCGAAACGGGGGGTTTCGGTCAAGGCCTCGGTGGGACATACCTCCATGCACTTGTTGCAGAGAATGCAGGCCTTGTACTCGGGATTGATATAGGGCGTGTTGACCTTGTCCCCCCCTTCGCGGGAATAGAAACGGATACAGCGGGGTGGGCAGACCTAACCGCACAGGCCGCAACCGATGCAGGCGGCATTGAAAGCGGCTTCATCCTTGAGCGCGCCCGGTGGCCGCAGGCGGCGCCACGCAGGCTGGGCCAGCGCTTCCCTGGGCGTCATCAGCCTTGCCAGCCCGTAAGGCAAGCTGGCCGCCACCAGCATGCCGGTGCCGACCGCTGCTTTTTTCAGGAACCGACGCCGAGTCATGATTCGACCTCTTCCTTTTCCTGTTGCTTGCCTTGCTGTTGATTTCGGTAGCGGCGCCCCAGGTGCCCGGGACCCTGCGCCGACTGATCCTGAAAGCGCACCTTGAAGGTCAGGGCATCGGTGGGGCACACCGCCATGCAGGCGGTGCAGTTGTTGCATTCCTGGCCAAAGCCGTCACGCAGGGGATCGAGGCCAAACTCACACACGGCATTGCATTTGGCACAGTCGTTACAGGTCTCGACGATGCGCTGGATTCGCAACAACCGGTAGCGCCCCAGCAGGGAATACAGGGCCCCACCCGGGCACAGGTAACGGCAGAATCCACGCCGTGCCACCATCAGGTCGAACAGCAGGGTACCGAGCAGAAAGACACTGCCGGCACCGAAGCCGCCGAGGGCAATGGCATAGTAGATTTCACGCCCGATGAGCACGGGTGGGTAGATGGCCGCCACCAGCACCACCCCCGTGAGGGCCGAAAGAACCAGCCCCACCAGCAGCACCAGATACTTGATACGCAAGTCGAAGCGCCGGTTGCCGGTTCTAAGCCCAAGCTTCTGTAACCAGGCGGCCAGATTGCTGTTGAGTTCGTACATCAAGGTTGCCGGACAGATCCAGCCACAATAGAAACGGCCAAACAGCACGGTGAGAATGAGGGGGATCAGGGCCGTGAGCAGAAACGGGGTATAGACCTTCAATGTCGCTGCCGTCTGACCCACCACGGCCAGCGGGTCACTGAGCTTGAGTTCCCAGAAGGTGCCGGACCAGGTATTGCCCTTGATGGCATCCAGATCCTCGGCCGGATCGTTGGTCAACGGCGCGGTCAGGGTCTCCATGATGTCATAGAGCCGTTTTTCCGAGGGAGCCAAAAGATCATAGGCATGGGCCGCCACGTAGGTCTGGTAGACATGCACGAAAGGCAGGGCCACCAGCATGGCAAACACCAGTGACAACACCAGCCAGCGCAACTTGTTCAGGTGGCGCCAGATGAAAAACAGTTTGTTCGTCGAGCTCGTCATTTATCCGTGGTCCGGTATGATGCGAATCGCCTGGGGCATCTGTATGCAGGAGCGCTCACACAGCCCACAGCCAACACATTTGTCGGTGACATGGGGCTGCTCCAGCAGGCCCACATAGATGGCCACATCCTGCAGTGGACAGGCCCGGTAGCAGACCCCGCAGGTCTTGCCCTGAAAGGACAGGCACAAGCGCTCATCCACCCGCGCCTTGCCCATCTTGACTCCGCCGATGATCGCTTCGGCGGTGCGTTCAATCGGAGGAATGGCCCCCGTGGGACAGACATCGCCACACTTCATGCACAGGATGCAGCCCTTGTCACGGGGAATGATGTAGGGGGTGTCGATGGAGGCCAGGCCGTTTTCCAGACCAAAATAGCTGATGCAGCGGTTCGGGCAGATTTCGCCACACTGGCCACAGCGAATACAGCGGCTGAGGAATTCCTCTTCGGCCCAGGCACCCGGCGGACGCAGATAGCGCATCGAAGGCTGATTGCGGGCACTGCGGGCAACCCCGGGAGTGGCCATTGCGGCACTGCTGGCGACAATGGATTTGATGAATGTTCTGCGTTGCATAAAAGCAGGGGGGTCTCTGAGTATTACCATTCATCCTTTCGGCCAGGCAGCAAAACCAACCGAAGGGATACACGATATTCAATTTCAAGGAATCCCTGATTTATTCAGAGATTCCAGCGGCACAGGAAAGTGCCACCAAAATCGTTCGCGTCAAGCAATTGATCTTGTGAGAAAGACGAAAACTGCAGTTTTCGTTTTTCGTGCTCTGAGAATTCAGGAATGAATCATTCAGAGCTTCCTTAATTTAGCGGATTCCTGCAAGCATAGAAAGGTTTATCTCAATGATTCATCTGTTCATGCATGTGTCCGGGTAACAATGGGAACAGAAAATCTTCTGTTCCCATTGATTTTCAGTGCAACTCTCGACTCAGATTTTCTCGATCCGAGCTGCTGACTTCTTGAAGTCCACCTGTCCGGATACCGGATCCCAGACGCGGCTGGTGACTCGGTTGGCCAGCCACTTGTTCTTCTCCGGAACGGCACTGTCGGCCACCGACAGGTTCCAGGGTCCGAACATGTAACCGCGGGGCACATTGTTACGAGCCGGTTTGATGAGGCTGTTGGTCCCCACCTGGGCGCGGGCTTCCAGCGAACCACGACGGGTCACCACGCGGACCTTGTCACCGTCCTTGATACCCAGCTCTTTGGCATCTTCGGGGTGCATTTCCACATACATTTCCGGGACCAGTCGCCGTGTGGTCGGACTGCGGTTGGACTTGGCCGTATGGAAGTGCTCGTACACCACGCCCAGACCGAACCAGTAGGGGAATTTGTCCTTGGGCACCTTGTCCCATTTCTTGCCCCGATACTTCTCGTCGGGCAGATCCGGGGTTAGGCCCTTGTCGCGTGCTTCCTTGATGAGATCGATATGATCGATGGTATAGAGATCTTTCTTGACCCCGAATTCCATCAGTTTTTTCGTCAATTCCTCACGGTCGCTGTAGTCCTGTTTGCACAGCTTCATGTGTACCTTGCCGTCCTTGGTACGGAAATAGCCATAGGGTTTGTTCTTCCACTGGCCTTCCTGGAGCATGTAACGACGTTTGGCACCACCATTCTTGGCGATCTCATAGGTTGGTGCCGGCCACTGGATGCCACGCAGTTCCTTGAGCTGCTCGTAGGGCGAGATGCCGTCGAGCTTTTCACGCTCCAGAATACCGGTCAGATCCGTGTCGGTACCCTCCGAGGCGCGACAGATGTCGCGGAAGATCTCTTCGGTATCGATAAAGCCGTTCTTGCCTTTCTTCCAAGGGAAGATCTTCTTGCCATCCATCCCCAGCAGATCGGCAATTTCCCGCCCCTTGTGTACCACCATGTCCAGATCGGGCAGACAACCTTCAGGAGGCATGGCCGCCTGCTCACAGATGTTGATGCGGCGTTCCGAGCTGATGTAGACCCCATCGACTTCGCCCCAAGTGGCCGCCGGGAAGATCACATCGGCATACAGGTTGTTGGGGGCATGGCGATAGATTTCCTGCACCACGTTGAAGGTCTTGGATAGGGCCGGGCGTACCAGGTTTTCCTGATCGGGCAGGTCGATATGGGTCGCATAGACCAGGAACATGGCCTTGACGTCTCCCTTCATGGCCCGCTCCATCATGCCCACGGCCATACCGGGGTTGGCGGAATTCATGGCATTGACCAGATTGGCTTCGGGTACCCGCCAGTGCTTGGCCATGTGCTTGCGGTGCTTGGCGTTCTTCAACGGCTCGTTGAATGGCAGGCGGCCAGTCAGCCCCCCCGTGAAACGTTCTCCCATGGCGTTGGGCTGGCCGGTCATGGAGAAGGGGCCACAGCCAGGTTTGGCCAGGTTGCCCGTCAGGGTCAACAGGTTGACGATGGAAATGATGTTGTGCTGACCGTGGATATGCTGGTTGTAACCAATCCCCCACATGATGATCACGCCACCGTAACCCTTGCCGCTTTGCTTGCCCTTGCTTCGTGCCAGGCGCTTGCGGGTCGCATCGGCAAACATGCCAGCCACCCGGCGGATCAGTTCTGGTGAAACATCGTGGTTCACACCGCCCATGCGGTCCTGCACCTGTTCCGGACTGTAGTCGGCCAGTACACCGTCCACATACTGACGCCAGCCGGTTACGTGAGCCTTGAGGAATTCCCAATCGATGACATCCTTGTGATCCTTGAGCAGCACATGGGCAATGGAGTTGAGGAAACTGATGTCACCGTTGAGGATGGGAACATGCACGGAGTTTTTCGGGTTGATGTCTTCATAGCCCATCACCGTACCGGTGCGACGTGGATCCACCACCACCGTCGGAATGTCGGCCTTTTTCTTGTAGTCGGCAGCACGCCAGAAGATGATAGGGTGGGATTCACGAGCATTGTGGCCAAAGTGCATGATCATGTCGCACATTTCGATGTCTTCATAGGCCAATGGTGGCGTGTCCGAACCCAGGGTGGCGAAATAGCCGGTCACCGCCGAGGTCATGCACATGCGAGCATTGGCTTCGATGGTATTGGAACCCAGCACCCCTTTCATGAACAGGTTTTCCAGGTACTGGCCTTCCATGGTCAACTGGCCGGAGCCATACAGGGAAATGGAATTGCCGCCATACTTCTTGGCCAAGTGGGCGATCTTGTGGGCCACCATTTCGGAGGCTTCATTGTAGGGCACACGAACAAAGTGTTCTTCATCGAACGAGCCCTTGGTCCTGGTCACATATTCGAGGTCACCATGCCCCGGTTTTTGCCACTCGGCCCAGACATCCTTGCGCACGTAGGGCATGCCTTCCATGCGATCCACATAGATGGGTTCGGCGGCCGTCAGGCCCTTGATACATTGCAGACCGCTGTTGGTGGGATGATCCTTGTCGGGTCGCATGGAAACAATCTTGCCATTTTCCACCTGAATGACCGTACCACAACCTACCCCACAGTATGGGCACTGAGCCAGGGCGGTGGTCCGGGTTGCCGATTCGGAACGGGATTCGGCGGCTTCGAGTTCGGGGTTTGCGCCGACCAGGAGACTCGCGCCAGTTGCCGAGCCAGTGATGAATGCACTCCCCTTTAGGAAATTACGTCGTGAGATCTTGAAACGTTTCATGTTGCTTCTCCTGAAATTATTGTTTTGGCAAGGTGCGCATATAGACAATGATGTCATCGATTTCCTGATCGGAGAGGTTCGCCAGGCCGGTCGGACCCTTGAAACCACGCATGCGGGTATTGGAACGGCCGTTCTTGATGGTTTCACGAATAAACCCGTCCGAGGCCTTGCTCAGGAAACCGGGCATGCCGATCGCCGTTCCCGTCCCCCCTGCTGCATAGCCATTCCCCTTTTCACCATGACAGGTGGCACAGATGTCATCGAACCAGGTCTTGCCAAGCCGGGGGTCGCCATGGGCTGCCTTTTGCGCATCCACCTTGGCCGCCCGGTTTGGTAGCTTGCTGTAGGAGCGCAAATAGGCAACGATGGCCTTGACCTTGGAGCGCCCCAGGTGTCCAAATGGCGGCATGCCGGTTCCCACACGGCCATCACGAATGGTCCCTTCGAGAAACTTGTCCGAGGCGATGCTCAAGAATTCCTTGTTGGTCAGTGAAGGTGCAAAACCCGGCTTGCCAATGGCATCGGCCTGGTGACAAACTGCACAGTTCTGCTCGAATAACTGTTTGCCTTGCTGGATGGTTTTGTTATTTGCCGCCTGGACTGCCGGTGACAGCACGACCGGAGCCAGGGCAATGACACTGAACAGTATCAATACGTTCTTCTTGATGCTTGGCATGAGGTTCCCCCTTGAATATTAAAGCCAATACAGATCTTTCTGAAGCGATTTTGTAAACAGACCCTGATTGACGAAGCCTCTTGCATCGGGACGAACAGCTTGCCAAACGCAATTCACAGGCCGGTGCCGGACTGAAAGTTCATGCCAGAACCGAAAGGGTAGTAACAGGCACCCTCCGCCTGTCTTAATTATGGGTCTATTTATTGTTACTTGTGTTGCAACTCGTGACAGTTTTTTCATGTGTTCATATACACACTGTTTATAGTCGATTTTCAGCCTGTTTGATTTGACACAGGTCAAGGAAGAGGCTGGGTCATTTCACACAATTCAGGACAAGTATGAATATTGATATATCGTTATATACTTATATGTAAAAAACCGGCCTCAGTCCCAGTCATCCTCGGGCGAAGGCCGTGCCATGTCACTGTGGCAGTCATAACAGGGCACCTTTTCCCGCTCGAAGCGTTCATGCTCCTTTTCCAGGAAGGCTTCGGGCAATTTATGCGCAATCCCCTTGTGGCAATCGATGCAGGTTTTACCCTGCTCACGGGCCTGTTGATGCCGTTGGGCTGCAACCTGGCGTTGACTGGCCATATCCATGGCTTCCATGCTATGACAGTTACGGCATTCCCTCGAGTCTGTAGATTTCATGGTCTGCCAGACTTTTTCGGCCAGCACCAGCCGGCGTGCATTGAATTTTTCCGGTGTGTTCACCGAGCCTGTCAGCTTGTGGTACAGCTCGTTACTCGCCCGGATCTTGCGCGCCAGCTTGTGAATCCAGGAACGGGGCACATGGCAATCGGGGCAAGTAGCCCGTACTCCACTGGGATTATAGTAGTGAATGGTCTTTTTGTATTCCTGATAGACATTCTCCTCCATCTCGTGACAGGAAATGCAGAAGGTCAGGGTATTGGTCGCCTCCATCGCCGTATTGAAACCACCCCACAGAATCACCCCGCTCACCATGAAGATCAATGCCGCACCCAGTGTGGTCCCGAGGATGAGCTTGCGAGACAACCATAGGAATTTTTTTTCTGAAGCAGGCATCATCGGAGATGTCTGTGGTGATCAAATGCCAGCATGACGGATAGCCCTCTTAGCTACAAATTATAAGGTATGAAAACGGTGAGGATGGAATACGGAATTACTTCGAGGTGACATCCTCGCCACCACCGGCGTGGCGGCATCATGTGTTCTTGTCATCACCACATCATTCCCTCTGGCAAAAATATTTTTATTGATACCGATCATCATTTCAATACATGCCAGCACTGTTCCGGCGATCTTTTGTCAACCCAATCGTTGCATGAATTTTTGGATGCAGGGGCTTTGGGAACAGTATTTTCAGGGTCGAGCGCAGGTTTTTCCAACCGCAGCATAGCCCACCGAAATGTGAGGATTGGAAAAATCGAGCACGGCACTGAAAATGCTGGCATGGAAGGCGCTACGCCATCCTGTGCCGAAAATTTATGCAACGATTGGGTTAAGCCTTCACGTGTTATTGACAACGAGGAAACAGACCCTGGTACAGAGCTGTCTTGTCGAAGCGGCAAGGCCGCCTCGACAACAGGGTCAATCAATCCAGCCGGAAACGGCTGACCAGCCTGGATAAACTTTTTGCCAGCTGGCTCAACTGTTCATTGGACTGGGCAATATTGCTCGCTGCTTGATCGCCACGTTGTGCAAGCTGGTCAACCGTGATCACATTCTTGTTGATATCTTCTGCGACGATACTCTGTTGTTCAATGGCGCTGGCAATCTGGGTATTGACCTCGGAAATGCCGTTAACAGTGACTGTGATGGATTCCAGGGTTTCACCCGTCTGACCGGCCTGCGTGACACTCTCCGCAACGGTTTTCAGCCCCTGATCCATCACTGTCACGGCACTGTCGGCACCCTGCTGCAGCTTTTCGATCATCTCCTGGATCTCCACGGTCGATTCCCGTGTCTTGCTGGCCAGCATGCGTACTTCGTCTGCCACTACGGCAAAACCACGACCCTGTTCGCCGGCACGGGCCGCCTCGATGGCGGCATTCAGGGCCAGCAGGTTGGTCTGTTCGGAGATGCCCCGGATCACATCCAGCACGGTGCCAATGCTTTCGCTGTCGGCCTTGAGTGCCTGAATCACGTCCGCTGCTTTTTCAATATCACTGGCCAGTGTATTGGTGATACGAATATTGTCTTCCACCACCTGCAGTCCGGCGACAGTTTCCTGTCGGGCATTACTGGCGGATTCTTCTGCGGTGCCGGTGTTGCTTGCCACCTCCTGAATGGATGCAGCCATTTCGTTGACAGCCGTTGCCACCATGCCAATCTGCTCTTTCTGTTCGGCGGCGTCGGCTTTCGCCTGTATTGTCGTGGCCGTCATGGTCGTTGAGGAGTCTGACAGTTGTCGGGCCGATTCGGCAATTTCCCGGATAAAGTCCCGGTGGTTTTCCAGGAACCTGTTGAAGCCCCCGGCAAGGCTGGAAATTTCATCATTACCGCTGTCATCGAGACGGCGAGTCAGGTCGCTGCTTCCTTCTGCCAGGTCATGAATACTGCTGTCCAGCGCGGCCAGCTTTCTGGCGATCACCCGTCGGTAGACAAGGTAGATGGAAGCCACGATAACCAGCAATGTCAGTGTCAGAACCAGCATTATCTTGCCCCCCGTTACGGCACTGGCGGCAACCTGCTCGGTAATGTCGCTGTTTATCTCCAGCACACCACGTACATCTCCCAGCTTCCAGCCGGTTCTGGGGGTATCGGGGTGGGAGTTATGACAGTTGACACAGGCATCAGCCACCATGGTGTCGGCAACGGCAACACGCACGATGCTTGTGCCATTTTTCTTGACTTCCTCGACAAAGACACTGTCCGGGTTCTTGACCAGGTAATCCCAGGCTACGGTCTGAAAGCTGTCGAGAACCCGTGACTTGCGATTCGGAAAGGGGTAGGCGCTATAGAGTTTGACTGTCGTTCCTTCGTTTTTGAGCAGCGCACTCAGATCGTGGATCATGGTTGCCGGCAGCGGGAAGGCATTGGGGTCATTCTTGTGATTGATGGCCGGTCGCATGGTCGAGCCGGCCTTGACCTTTTTCAGAATGTTCTGCACATAGTATTTGCGCAGCACCTTGAATTGCCTGGCGGTTTGTTTCGAAGACGCGGTTGCGCCTTCCACTGCGCGGCTTTGTATCTGCTCCGGAATGTAAAAACCCAGGGCAATGATGACCACTGCAAACAACAGGATGACCGGCAAGGCAAGTTTCCAGAACAGACTACCCGGATTCAGATTTTTCAACATAATATTCCCTGGACAGTTGACGATTGGCAAAACAGTCCCTGTCAGAAATCTGGCGACACCTGTCATTTCGGATTTGAAACCGGGGACCAATTGCACTCGGTACTAGCAGTATCGGCCCGGGGCATGGCAACTTGACTGGCCAGGGAAAAAGAATATGTTTCAACAGCCTGTCATTGTCACGAGTCCTTGCGTGCACAGCCGCCCGGTGTGCACCGTCGCCAGTGACGGCCATCACGCTGCAACATCTCTTCGGCAGCCGCCGGGCCCCATTCTCCGGCGGCATAATTGGGAAAATCACGCGGCGGCAGGGCACGCCAGACATCGAGTATCGGCTCCATCAGTTGCCAGGCAATCTCGATGATGTCTGCACGCTTGAACAGGGTGGGATCACCCTGCATGCAGTCATAGATCAGAGTTTCGTATCCCGTGCGAGGCTCATGGCCAAAATAATCGTCATAGCTGAAATCCATTTCCACCGGACTGAGTTTCAGGGTCTGGCCAGGCACCTTGGCATTGATCCCAAGGCTGATCCCTTCGCTGGGCTGAATACGCAGCACCATGATATTGGGCTCGACCTGTTTTTCTTTCAGCACCGAACGTTTGAAGGCTGCATTCGGTGCATGCTTGTACTGGATCATGACTTCGGTGAACCGACCCGGCAGGCGTTTTCCCGTGCGCAGATAAAATGGTACGCCAGCCCAGCGCCAGCTGTCGATCATGAGGCTCAGGGCAACGAAGGTTTCGGTCTGTGAATCCGGGGCGACACCGAGTTCCTGACGATAGGCCGGCACACGCGTCCCGTCCGGCATGACACCGGTATCATACTGTCCACGCACGGCGTGGGTCAGTACTTCCTCCGGTGTCATCGGCTGGATGGCGCGCAGAACCTTGGCCTGTTCATCCCGGATTTCATCCGCGCTGAAGGATATCGGTGGCTCCATGGCGATGATGGCCAGCACGGCCAGCAGGTGGTTGGGGATCATGTCACGCAGTGCGCCGGCCGTCTCGTAATAACTGGCACGGTTTTCCACCCCCAGCGGCTCGGCCACGGTGATCTGCACATGATCGACATAGCGGCGATTCCAGATGGGCTCGATGACGCCATTGGCGAAACGGAAGGCCAGGGCATTCTGTACCGTCTCCTTGCCAAGGTAATGATCGATCCGGTACAGCTGAGACTCGTCAAAGACGTCCAGCAGCCTGTGATTCAGCTCACGGGCCGATTGCAGATCATGGCCAAAGGGTTTTTCGATCACCAGCCGACGCCAGTGGCCATTCTGTTCACGGGCCAGGCCCGCCGCCGCAATCTGTTCGGCAATGTCACCAAAGAAAGCCGGCGGTGTCGCCATGTAAAAAAGATAATTGCCCGGCGTGTTGCATTGCTCGTCCAGCCCACCCAGCTTCCGAGCCAGTTCCTGGTAGGCGCCCGGATCACGAAAGTCACCCTGCAGGTAGTGGCAACACGCAACCAGACGATCCCAGACCTGCTGGGAATAGTCGCCATCGAGATGTATACGGCTCTCCCGGTTCATCAGCTCACGATAACTGTCCGTGTCGAAGTCTTCACGGCTAAAACCGAGGATGGCAAAATTTTCCGGTAGCTGGTTTGCCGCCGAGAGGTAGTAAAGTGCGGGAAACAGCTTGCGCTTGGCCAGGTCGCCGGCGGCGCCGAAAATGACCATGACACAGGAAGGTGCCTGGATCATCTCGTTCTGCATGTCTGTGTCGAGCATCTTGTTCTGTCCTGTTCCGGTTTACCCGGTTAAAAGCCCGCCCTGCGGCCGGGTCGCCAAGGCTGTCTGCATCAGTTCTTCCAACCGATCGAGTGCGGTAGTGGTATCCGTGCCCAGATGGACGCGCAGCACACGCCGACCCCCCTCGGCCAGTACCTGAAAGTCCCCCTGTGCCTGGGCGGCCTCGACGATGCCGAAGCTGTAGCCATGTTCGGGCACAGGAATGTCCGGGGTTTCCCCGCCGGTCAGTTGCAGGAACACCCCACTGTCGGGACCACCCTTGTAGACCTGGCCAGTAGAATGCAGATAGCGGGGGCCAAAGCCCAGGCAGGTCGCCACCTGATGCGCATCGCGCACCTGATGGCGAATGGCCTGTAGACGAGACAGGTACGCCTCGTCGAACCGGTCCAGGTAGGCCAGCAGGGCAAAATAACCCCTTGGCCGAATCCGTTGCAGGTGCGCCGCCAGCCAGTCGGCCATGCTCGCCGGCTCAGCCAGAGTAGCGGCCAGGGCCTCGGCATTTGCCTCGTCGGCATACAGGCTCAACGGGGCTTCCTCCACCCGCGGTGTGTCGGCAGGCAGTCTGCCACTGGATTCATACTCGGCCATCAGGGTACGGGTGGCCTGCTTGCTAGCTTCCACATCGGGCTGGTTGAAGGGATTGATGCCCAGCTCACTGCCAGCCACGGCGGTGGCAAATTGCCAGCGGAACATCTCCTGACCCAGGTCGTAGATATCGGTCACGGCAATGCGCAGCACGGCCTGGCCGGCCGCTTGCAGGGCATCGGCCAGGCTGTCCTGTTGCGCATCGGCCGCCCCCTCCAGGCGCAGATAGACGAACAGACGATCATCACCGCAGGCTTGCGGCAGCCGCGGTTGTTCATCCACCACCGGAATGATCCCCTTGCCCTGTTTGCCGGTGGATTCGGCCAGCAGCTGTTCGAGCCAGGCGCCGAGCGCAGCTATCCCCGGCGACAGGATCAGTGTCAGCTTGTCACGCCCCTGCCGGGCCGCCTGACCCAGTACCACACCGAGCAGCACTCCGGGGTTCTCCCTTGCCGGCACGCAGGGGGCGCAGGCCTCCACCATTTCACGGGTGCTGTCCAGCAGCTTGCCCACATCGATGCCGGCGACGGCGGCGGGGACAAGACCAAAATTGGACAACGCCGAATAGCGCCCGTCGATACCGGTGCGGCCGTGGTAGACGCGGCGAAAATCGGCCCGGCATGCATGATCTTCCAGTGCCGAACCCGGGTCGGTAATGGCGGCAAAATGTCTGGCTGCCTGTTTTTTACCGATGGCCTTGCTGATGCGTTCGAAAAAGTAAGCCATGAGGATATTCGGCTCCAGCGTGGTCCCCGACTTGCTGGCGACAATGACCCCGGTACGCGACAAGTCGAGGCTGTTCTCGATGCGCCGGATCTGGGCCGGATCGGTGGAATCCAGTACATGCAGACGCGGATGCTCCGGCTGGGCACCAAACACACTGGCGAAGACGTCGGCAGCCAGACAGGACCCGCCCATGCCCAGCAACAACACATCTGAAAAATACTGGCCCTGGGCCGCCCGACCGAGCCGGCGCAGGTCGCCAAGATGGTCGAGCTGTTCATCGGCGATGTCCAGCCAGTCGAGCCAGCCGTTTTCATCCTCACCGGTCCACAGGCTGGCATCGCGCGCCCACAACCGGCAGACCTTGTTGTCGTCCGTCCATTCGTCCAGCGCCTGCTCTACCGCCTGTTGCAGTTTCTCCGGCAGGGCGTTGGTCTGTGATGCGGACTTCGGCTGGCGTGCACGCTGCAAGGCATGATCCACGGCAGCGAGCAGTTTGTCATAGGCCTGGACAAACTTGTCCAGGCCTTCACTGAGCAAAGTATCCGTTACCCTGTCCAGAGAAACTCCCTCGACCTCCAGTGCCGCCAGATCGGCCTGCGCCTGCGCCAGATCCTCTTCCAGCCGGGCCTGAACCCGGCCATGGTCACGAAAGGCATCCAGGGTCGCCGGCGGTACCGTATTGACGGTTTCCGGCCCGATCAGGGACTCTATGTAAAGGACATCGCTGTAGGCCGGGTTCTTGGTGCCGGTGCTGGCCCACAGCAAGCGCTGACTGCGGGCGCCGTGGGTGCGCAGAGCGTCCCAGCGTGGACCGCTGAACAGTTGCCGGTATTGCCGGTAGGCAAGTTTGGCATTGGCCACCGCGGCCCTGCCCTTGAAGGCCTGCAGACGGGCAACCTCGTCGGAGCCAGTGGCGGCTTCGATCCTTTCATCCAGCAAGCGGTCCACGGCGCTGTCCACCCGGCTGACGAACAGGCTGGCGACACTGGCGATCCTGGACAGATCTCCTCCGGCTCTGTCCAGGCGTTCCAGGCCACACAGAAAGGTCTCGACGACCTGGGCGTGAACCTGGCGCGAAAACAGCAGGGTGACATTGACATTGATGCCTTCACCGAGCAGGGTTTCGATGGCGGGCAGACCGGCGACGGTGGCCGGCACCTTGATCATCAGGTTGGGGCGATCGACACGCTGCCACAGCTGGCGGGCCGCATCGAGCGTGCCTTGCGTGTCATGGGCAAGCCGCGGAGAAACCTCCAGGCTCACATAACCGTCTCTGCCCTCACTGGCGTGATAAACCGGCCGCAGGATATCGGAAGCATGGCGGATGTCCTCGACCGCAATGCACTCATAAACGGATTCGGTGTCACGGCCACCCTGTCTGGCCAGCTCACGGATGACCTCGATATAGTCATTACTGCCGGCTATCGCCTTCTCGAAGATACTGGGGTTCGATGTCACACCCTTTATCCCGTCGTCGTCAATCAGGCGTTCGAGCCCGCCATAGGCCAGCAGGCTGCGGCGAATATAGTCCAACCACACCGACTGGCCAGCTTGTTCCAGTTGTTTTACCGGGTTCATCGTTTTCCTCCAGTGAAGTGAACCTTACATAACAGGGTGTTGCCTCCTTGCACCGCACACCACCGTCGAATAACGGTGTTTTTCAACCGCCTGTTAACAGGATGTTGAAACGGCAAACACAGCCCCTCCATCGGGTCGGTCAGCTTGAGAGTATAGATCCTGTGTGTTACACGCAGGTCAAGCCCGCCCCTTGTTCGATCACCGCTCATGCGACCTTAGCATGAATCCCCCCCCTGCCCGGTCATCTGTTTTACTTCTGACAACAAAGTCAACCTTGCCAATTTTGTGCTATCAATCACAAAATCGTGTTAACACCCCTGTTCAAAAGTGTCACCGAGTGCAAGAAACCGCGCAAAGTGCCAAAATACCCGCTCGTTGAAACCAGGCTCCAGACTGTCAGGGAACACGTGTCCCGCAAACAAGGGAATGGAACATGACAACAGAAAAGGGATCATATCCACACGAAAATGGCAGAGGCGCATTGTTCCTGCCTGTCTCCTGTCCAGGAACACCTCCCGCTTCTCGACCCCCACGAGACACCATGGCAAGGAGCACCTTCAGAATCAGGCGGGTTTGCAATCTGTTGTAACCGATTCATTCCACCAACGAATACCCATCCAACTATCAGTCAAGGAAATTGACCATGTTGCATACGAATCGACTCAAACTACGTGAAGGTACCGTCATCTCCGGCAGATACGGGGGCAAAAAAGTGCTGTGCACCCCGCAAGCCCTGCCGGTGTACGACCAGATCTTCGAGCTGGCCCGGGACCACAAAAACTACTGGGCTGATCTTATAGTTCGGAGCATAATAGGCTTGTCGGCCGGCAAGCTGCATCAGGACAACATCTATATAAGATCGGAAGTCTATAACTTTAACAAGGAGAAGCCCGACGAGCGCCGGCGCATGTTCTACCTGGTTCTGCCGGGGGTAACGGCCACGCTCAAGGAGCTGGACAGCGGCAACTATCAGCTCGTGCACATCCGGGCCGACATGCGCTACACCCAGGCACAAAAAGCGCAATCGGAACCCGGGCTGTGGAAGGTGCATGGTAATACCGACATAAAACCTGAATTCAAACCGGACGGCAATATCGAAAGAAAAGTGGACCGGGTGGTGATGATCCCCGACATGGCAACCGATGATGTGCAGAAAATAGCGATAAACACCCGAAAGGATTTGCTCCAGATACATGACGGCATCCGCAAGCAGGTCAACCGCGATGGTCTGGACATGCACTATACCCCGGGGGGCAGCGGCCTGGTGGGCCTGACCCGCGCCCGGGATGCCCTGCTGAGCTCAAAGGACCGGAAAATCACCCGTTCGGCAACACTGCTGGCCAACACCATGTACCAGGCGCGCAGTCTCGACGGGGTGGTCTGGGTCTCCGACTGGGGTGGCTCGGCGGTATTGACCCGCGCCATGGAAATCCTGCAAAGGGAGAAGGGCATCAAGCTACAGAACCACAGTATTTTCATGAACCGGCCAACCACCCCCACCCGCCAGGCCTTTGCCCTGGCCAGTAAGATTGGCATCGAGCCGGTCGAAAACCACGGCGGCAAGCAAACCGGCCTGCGGCTGGACGAACTGCGTGGCCGGATGCACATCGCCGAAGTATCAAAAAGAGCCGCCGGCGAGCTGACGCTGGGCAGCCTGGGTGCGGTGGGCGCGGGACTTGCTTTTCTCGGCCCTTCACTGTCTATCGCAGGGCTGGTTGGCATCGCCGGCGGGCTGGTCACGGTGACCAAGATCGCCATGGCCGGCAAGCAAGGCCTCAAGGGGAAAAAATACCAATGATCAATCGCAACAACTGGCTGTATGTACCCTACAAGTTTCGCGAGCCGGACGGCCATGTGGTGCCCCGCGGGCCAAACTTTGCCCGCGCCCAGACCATTCAGTGTGACATCGACGGCACGCTCTTGCGCTTTCGGGCGCCCCGGCATCGTCCAAGTTCGAACCGGCTCGATGAGATTGTGCCCGAGCCACGCTACACTAGCGAAACGATGATTTTTCGATCAAACTTCGATGCAAGCATCAATGTCAGCGACAACTGGGAGCAATACCCTTTCCTGCGTCGTGACTGGGCCTTTTACGGTCCCTGGTTTACCGGCACCCTGGCCGAGCTGAGAATGTCTTCACACCTGGTGAAGCCGGTCAACTATAAAAACATGGACTTTTCCCTGTTTCACCCGCGGGCCTTCGAGACCATCGTGGCGGACTACATTACCAACCTGTTTTCACGCTATATGGACAAGTTTGGCGAGCTGGAAGGCAAGCTCCACTACATTGCCCCGGTGGGCTGGCAGCCCCTGAGCCACCTGCCGGTGGTGGCGGTACGCTTGCAGGTGGTGCCCGATGAGGCGGTCACCATTGATACCATACGGCATTTTTTCTTTTTCCCGCTGGACGACCATTTGCTGTTCGTGGCGCATTTCATTCCCAGCCAGTTGCGGGTCGGCACCCAGGAAGAGCTGGATCGGCGGGTCAGCCGGGCGCCAATGTACGCGCTGATGGACAACATCATCAACAGTTTTTCGCTCGAGTTGTCGCCCGAGGCCGAGGCCCGGCAGCAAAAGGCCCTGGCCGGGCTGGAAGACACTTCACTGGTCAAGGACTTCGCCCCGCTCAAGTGGAAGGAAGGCACCCCGCAACAGCAAGCCCCGCAACAGCGCGGCCTGGAACACGACGAGCCGGGGCTGTTTGGCTGAGTCCGCTGACCTGGACATGACCCGGTTTCATGCCGGGCCTTCATGTCCGCAATCCGCTCGGGGTCACCTTTGATGAGATCCGCCAGTGCACCAAATCACCTGTGCTTCCTGCACACCGCTCCTGCAGCAGGCACACGAACATCCATGACCGGCTGAACGCCCCTGCCTCCAAAAATTTGCCTCGTTAGAAAAATTTGTGGATGGAGATGGTTGCGTTTCTGTTTCAAGTTGTTGATATTGTGATAATTATAATGGCGAAATGTGACCTGTTTTCTTGACAGGCTGTTGAAAAACGCCGTTATTCGTCAGCCTGTGTGCGGTGCAGGGAAGCACCGCCATTTTCAATGACCACAAGTCATTGAAAATGTGAGGGAACGGCAAACCGCGTTTGCCGTTCCCGGGTTGAAAAAGACCAGGGAGGGGCTTTTTCAACATCCTGTTAAGGGCAACCTGGTTTGATCGTTTGGAATGCAGTGGGGTATGTTTCATGGACGAAACCCTGACGAAGGGTTCCCTCTCCCCCCGGGAGAGGGGGTTGGCACGGTGGCCACCCACAAATTCTTCTGAAGATCCAAAAATTTATGCCATGATTGAGTTTATCTGGATTAACAAAATTTAATCTTGGCTCCATGTCCTGTTCAGCCTCGCTCCGTTACGCTGATGAACCTGTCATCCTCTGGCGTCAGGCAACGGCGCGGGGCCAGCCGAAATTCCGGAACAGACACATGCGCATTCTTGTCATCGAAGACGATACCGAAACCGCCGGCTACATTGCCCGGGGTCTGAAGGAGCACGGCCACGTGGTCGATCAGGCGGCCGATGGCAAGGATGGCCTGTTTCTGGCGCTGGAAAACGACTACGACATCATCATTCTCGATCGCATGCTGCCTGCCCTGGATGGCCTGTCTGTTCTGAAAACCCTGCGCAGTTCCGGACGCCGGACTCCGGTGATCATCCTCAGCGCCCTGGGTGAAGTGGACGACCGGGTCGAGGGGCTCAAGGCCGGTGGCGATGACTACCTGGTCAAGCCCTTTGCCTTCTCCGAACTGCTGGCACGCATCGAAGCCCTGTTGCGCCGTGGCGAGATGAAGCCCGATACCAGTGTACTGAAAGTGGCCGATCTGGAACTGGACCGCCTGACCCACACGGTCAAGCGGGCCGGCAAGCCCATCGACCTGCAACCGCGGGAATACCTGATCCTGGAGTTTCTCATGCAGCATGCCGGTCAGATCGTCACCCGCACCATGCTGCTGGAGAACGTCTGGGACTATCATTTCGATCCCCAGACCAACATCATCGATGTGCACATCAGCCGGTTGCGCAACAAGATCGACAAGGACTTTGCAGCGCCGCTGCTGCAGACGGTGCGTGGAGCCGGTTATTGCCTGCGCGAACCGTCGCGGGCATAGGCCCTGATCATGCAACACCGTCTGCTGCGCAGCTTTGGTTTTCGTCTTGCCTTTACCTACATGGTGCTGTTCGGTGCTTCGGTACTGTTGCTGCTGGGCTTCATCTACTGGTCGACCGCCGCCACCATGTCCCGCCAGGCCGATGCCACCATCGCCGCCGAGATCACCGGTCTGGCCGAGCGTTATGATATTGACGGCCTGGCCGGTCTCATCGACGTCATCAACGAACGGCTGTCTCGCAAACCCATCGGTTCTTCCATCTATCTGCTGACCACGGCCATCAACACCCCCATCGCCGGCAACCTCAATCGCTGGCCAAGTGTGCCACCCGACGAGGAAGGCTGGCTGAATTTCCGTCTGGAAAATGCCGGCCACGACAAGGATGAAATCCACCTGGCCCGGGCTCGCAGCTTCACCCTCAGCGGCGGGTTTCATCTGCTGGTCGGCCGCGACATCTACGAGCTGGAAGAAACCCAGCGACGCATCGTCCGCACCCTGATCCTGGGGTTTGTCATCACCCTGCTGCTCGGAGGGGTAGGAGGCGTGGTCCTCAGCCGCCGGGTAATGAAACGCCTTGAAGCCATCAACACCACCAGCCGCGAGATCATCGACGGCGATCTGTCCCGCCGCATCCCCCTGCAACACAGTGGCGATGAATTCGATGCCCTGGCCGAAAACCTCAATGCCATGCTGGATCGTATCGAGGAGCTGATGGAAGGAGTGCGTCGTGTCTCTGACAGCATCGCCCACGATCTGCGTACCCCGCTGGCGCGGCTGCGCAACCGCCTCGAACTGTTGCGTGCCGAGCAGGAAAACCATGCCCAGGATCCCACCCTGGTCGAACAGGCCATCAGTGATGCCGACGGCCTGCTGAAAACCTTCAATGCCCTGCTGCGCATCGCCCGCATCGAAACCCGGCAGCGCAGCGAGGCCTTCTGTGATGTCGACATGAGCGCCCTGCTGCACGATGTGGTCGAACTCTACGAGCCGCTGGCTGAACAAAAAGGCCAGTCGCTGGAGCTGCTGGCCGATGCCGGCGTACACATGCAGGGAGACCGTGACCTGTTGTTCCAGGCCATGGCCAACCTGCTGGACAATGCCATCAAGTACACCCCGCCCGAGGGCCATATCCGGCTCGGTCTGGAGGCACGGGGTGTCACCGGTCTGCTGACCATTGCCGATACCGGCCCCGGGATCCCCGATACCGAACGCCAGCAGGTGTTCCAGCGCTTTTACCGGCTGGAGAAAAGTCGCACCACGCCGGGCAGCGGGCTGGGCCTGAGCCTGGTCGAGGCGGTTGCAAAAATCCATCACATGAGCCTGGTGCTGGAAGACAATCAGCCAGGACTGAAGGTGCTCTGTGAATTCCCCCTGAGCCAGCCTCGCACAGAAACGACTTCGGCACTTTCGAAGTCCTGAATCCGCCTGCACGCACCCATGCAAAGATTAATTTTTCTTAATTTCTCCTCCACCTCCTGTTAAATCCCCATCCGTTACAGTTGCCTCCAGGATCGCCATTGCCATGTCGACCCTGCACAAGAAAATCCGAACGGGATTTTCAACTGAACATGAGGAACAGCCCATGAACGATACACTGAAAACATCCACCAGGGCCCTGCTGCTGGCAACCGGTCTGGCCCTGGGCGCGGGCAGCGTGCTGGCCTCATCAGCATCCACCAGCAACCCTGCAAGCGGGGTTGTCGAACAGCAAATCCGACAGGCCGACAGCCTGGCGCAAAGCGGCCGCGAGGCCCTGTCCTACATCGTTGCCGCCGGCAAGCTGCTTTCCGACCAGCACACTGACGAGACACGTCACTACCTGGAACAGGCCAGAGATCTGCTGAAACAGGTTGAATCCCGCCTCTCCACCGGCAAACAGGACAAACCCTCCGATCTGCTGCCTGTCTATTCCCAGCTGGGTATAAAAAAGGATGTGGAAATCACCGATCAGCTGCGGCAGAAACTGGAACACGTACACCTGGACATGGTGCAGGGCAGACATCAGTCGGTCGTCGAGAAACTCAAGACCGTGGGCATCGAACTGCAGTACAGTTTTGTCGACCTGCCGGTGAGTGCCACCCTTGCAAAAGTCGAATCTGCCCTCAAATACCTTTCCGCCCAAAAAACCCGGCAGGCCGGTGAAGCCCTTGCCGATGCCCAGGCCGGCCTGATCCACGACAGCATCATTGTCGATGCCGTGGATGAAAATCCGGCCGGATAAACACAACAAGGAGTCAGTAACCATGAATGCAAACATGGCACCGGCAGCATCGAAAACTGCCAGCAGCGCAAATTTCCGTGCCTTCAACCAGGTACGCCAGCACCTGCAGCAACGCATCATTGGCCAGCAGGTACTCATCGACCGCCTGCTCATCGCCCTGCTGGCCGACGGCCACCTGCTGGTGGAAGGGGCGCCGGGGCTGGCCAAGACCACGGCCATCAAGGAGCTGGCCGAGGTGCTCGAAGGCGACTTCCACCGCCTGCAGTTTACCCCCGACCTGTTGCCCAGCGATCTGACCGGCACCGACATCTACCGGCCGGAAACCGGTGACTTCCAGTTCCAGCCGGGACCGCTGTTCCACAATCTGATCCTGGCCGACGAGATCAACCGTGCCCCGGCCAAGGTGCAATCGGCGCTGCTCGAGGCCATGGGCGAGAAACAGATCACCGTCGGACGCCACACTTACCCGTTGCCCCGACCGTTTCTGGTCATGGCCACCCAGAACCCCATCGAGCAGGAAGGTACCTATGCCCTGCCCGAGGCCCAGCTGGATCGCTTTCTCATGCATGTGCGCATCGACTACCCCGATGTCAAATCGGAACATGCCATTTTACACCTGGCCCGAGCCCAGGCCGAACGCGAGGACAGCAGCCCTGCGAGCAGTTCCCTGGAACTGGGCAAGGCTCAGGTGTTCGCCGCCCGCCAGGAAGTGCTGCACATTCACATGACCGATCTGGTGGAGGAATACCTGGTACAACTGGTGCTGGCCAGCCGCGACCCGGCCCCCTACAGCGAGGATCTGGCCCGTTGGGTGAGCTTTGGCGCCAGCCCCCGCGCGACCATAGCCCTGGATCGCTGTGCCCGGGCCCATGCCTGGCTGGACGGCCGCGACTATGTCTCCCCCGACGACGTGCAGGCCGTGGCCTACGACGTGCTGCGCCACCGCATCCTGGTGTCTTTCGAGGCCGAGGCCGATGGCATGAGCGCCGACGACGTGATCCGCGAACTGCTGGCCCTGATCCCGGTGGCCTGAGATGAAACTGCCCTGGCCCTTTGCATCCCGGCATACCGCGCCCCGTACTGACACGAGGGACACCACAGCGGCCGGCAAGACCGTACTCAACCCGGCAACCCGGGTCAGCAGCGACGAGCTCATTGCCTTGCGCCAGTCGGCTCGCAAGCTGGATCTGGGCATTCGCCAGCTGGCCCGCGCCCAGCTGGCTGGCAGTCACGGTTCACGCTTTCGCGGCCGCGGCATGGACTACCAGGAATCCCGTACCTACCAGCCCGGCGACGACATTCGCAGCATGGACTGGCGTGTCACTGCCCGCACCGGCCGACCCCATACCAAGCTCTACCAGGAAGAACGGGAACGCCCGGTGGTGGTGTGCGTGGATCTCGGTCCCACCATGTGCTTCGCCAGCCGCGGCGCCCTCAAGTCAGTGGTGGCCTCCCGCGCCGCCGCCCTCATCGGCTGGGCCGCCACCAGCCAGGGGGATCGCATCGGGGCCCTGCTGTTCAATGGTGAGCACCACGAACTGCCACCCCGCGGCGGGCGTCATGGCGTACTGCGCCTGATCCGCCAGCTGGTGGCCCAGGGTGATCCACTGGAAAACCTGGCGCATCCTCCCCATCCCGAGGGTTTCAATGGCGCCCTGGCACGACTGCGCCGGGTCAGCCGCCCCGGCAGCCTGATCTTCCTCATCAGCGATTTCTACGGCATCGACCGGGACACCGCTCACCACCTGATGCGCCTGCGCCAGCACAACGACGTGGTCGCCATCCAGGTGGTGGACCCGCTGGAACTGGCCCCGCCCCCGCCGGGACGCTATGGCGTCACCGATGGCCAGCAGCAGGGTATTCTCGACACCCGCTCGGCACCGGTGCGTCAGGCCTATGCCAGCTACTTCGAACAACATCACCAGGCGGTGCGTGAGCTGATGCGCAGCCAGGCCATCGCCCTGCTGTCACTGGCCACCACCGACGACGTCAGTCGGGTGCTGCAGCAGGGCGTCAGCCCGGCCCGGCCCCGCCCGGTGTTCAAACAGGAGGCCGCGGCATGAACCCCGCCAGCCAGAACGCCCTGCAACTGCGCGACATCCACCTGCCGCCGGATCCCGGCTTCTGGCCCCCGGCCCCCGGCTGGTGGCTGCTGGCCGCCGTGCTGCTGGTGCTGCTGATCTGGGCCCTGCGTCTGCTCTGGCAACGCATGCGTCTGCATCGCCAACGCCGACACATCCTGCAGATGCTGGCGGATCTGGAGCAACAGCCCGATGGTCTGATGACCCCGCAGGGCATCGCCCGCCTCTCCCTCCTGCTGCGCCGTCTGGCCCTGATGCGCTATCCGCGCCACAAAGTGGCCGCCCTCACCGGTGAAGACTGGCTGCACTTTCTGGACGAATCCGGCGGTGAAGGCCGCTTCTGCCACGGCCCCGGCCAGGTACTGGCCAACGGCCCCTACCAGCCCAGCCTGCCCGAGGCGCCCGACAGCCAGGCACTGGCAGAGCTGCTGCGCGACTGGGTAAAAAAGAATACGGACACCCTGAAATGACTATCGAATTTGCCTGGCCCTGGCTGTTTGCCGCCCTGCCCCTGCCGCTGCTGGCCCTGTTGCTGCCCCGCGCCGCGGCCAGCACACCGGCCAGCCTGCGCTTTCCTTTCTACCAGGCTCTGCAGGGCAACCTGCAGGCCATCGACCGTGGCCCGCGCAAGCGCTGGCACCTGCTGCTGGCCAGTCTGGCCTGGCTGCTGCTGGTCACCGCCGCCGCCCGGCCCCAGCTCATCGGCGAGTCCGTCCACATGCCGGTCAGCGGCCGCAGTCTGCTGCTGGCGGTGGACATCTCCGGCTCCATGCAGAACGAGGACATGGTCATCGATGGCCGCCGGGTCAGCCGCCTCACTGCCGTCAAGGTGGTCGCCGGTGAATTCATCGAAAAACGCAAGGGTGACCGTATCGGTCTCATCCTGTTCGGTGACGATGCCTACCTGCAGGCACCGCTGACCTTCGACCGACGCACCGTGCGCATCCTGCTCGATGAAGCCCAGATTGGCCTGGCCGGCAAGCAGACTGCCATCGGTGACGCCATTGGCCTCGCCATCAAGCGCCTGCGCAAGGAGCCGGCCAAGAACCGGGTGCTGATCCTGCTTACCGACGGCGCCAACACCGCCGGCAACGTGGACCCGCTCAAGGCCGCCGACCTAGCCGCCCGCGAGGACGTGCGTATCTACACCATCGGCATCGGCAGCGGCGAGATGCAGGTACAGACCCCCTTCGGCCTGCGCCGTGTCGCCGCCGGGGACCTGGACGAGGTCAGCCTGCGAGCCATTGCCGAAAAGACCGGCGGCCGTTACTTCCGGGCCCGGGATGCCAGCGAGCTGGCAAACATCTACGCCCTGCTGGACGAGATCGAACCCCTGTCCGAAGATGAGCAGACCTGGCGGCCGGTGGATGAGCTTTATGCCTGGCCGCTGGCCGCTGCCCTGTTGCTCAGTGTGCTCATGGCCCTTGCCAGCGTCTTTGCCGGCCTCTTCGCCCCGGTTCGGCGCAAGCACCCGAGACCCCAACCCGCCCGCACCACGGAGGCCCGTCATGCCTGATCAGTTTCATTTTCTCCAGCCCCTGTGGCTGCTGGCCCTGATCCCGCTGGGCCTGCTGCTGCGGCGGTTGCGCCATGCCGGCCAAAGCGACAACCCCTGGTTGCGGCTCATCGACGCCCGCCTGCAACCCCTGCTGCTCAGTGGCCAGGGCCGCACCGGCAACCGCGCCTGGCTCTGGCTGCTGGCCAGCGGCTGGCTGATCGCCACCGTGGCACTGGCCAATCCGGTGTGGGAAAAACAGCCCCGCCCCCTGTTCCAGACGCCCACTGCCCGGGTACTGGTGCTGGATCTGTCCACGTCCATGCTGGATCGGGATCTCAAGCCCACACGGCTGGCCCGGGCCCGCTTCAAGATCGAGGACATTCTCGCCCGCAACGAGGAAGGCCAAACCGGACTGGTAGTCTTCGCCGGTGATGCCTTCACCGTCACACCCCTGACCCGCGACGTGGACACCATTCGCGCCCTGCTCCGCTCCCTGGAGCCCGGCCTCATGCCCGTGCAGGGCAGCCGCGTCGACCTGGGCCTGGCCAGGGCCGGTCAACTGCTTCGCCAGGCCGGCCTGGCCCGGGGCCAGATCCTGCTGCTGGCCGACGGCGTGGCCGACGACAGGGCCATCGATGTGGCCAGGAAACTGCACCGGCAAGGCTACCGGATCTCGGTGCTGGGGGTGGGCACGGCGCAGGCCGAGCCCCTGACCGATACCCGCGGAGTCTTGCTGCGCGACAGCAAGGGTCGGCTCGTCGTGCCCGGACTGCAGGAAGATGCCCTGCGCGCCGTGGCCGAGGCCGGTGGCGGCCGCTACCGGCGCCTGGGCAACGGAGATGCCGACCTCACCGCACTGCTCGACAGCAGCGCCTCCGACAGTGCCAGCCCCGTGAGCGCTGACCTGCATGGCCAGGACTGGCAATCCCGTGGCCCCTGGCTGGTCCTCCTGCTGCTGCCCCTGGCCGCCCTGGCCTTCCGCCGCGGCTGGCTGCTGGGCCTGGTGCTGGTCGCTGGCCTCGGCGTGCCGCCCGAGCCGGTCATAGCCGCCGACTGGTCGGATCTGTGGCAACGCCCGGAGCAGCAGGCCCACCAGGCCCTGCAACAAAAGGACTACGCCCGCGCCAGTGCCCTGGCCGAAGACCCGCTGCTCAAGGGCAGCGCCGAATACAAACAGGGCAACTACGAACAGGCCCTGGAAGCCTTTTCCCGCAGCTGCGGCCCCGTGGCCGACTACAACCGGGGCAATGCCCTGGCCCGGCTGGGCCGTTACAAGGAGGCCATCGCAGCCTACGAGGCGGCCCTGAAGGCTGCACCGCACATGCAGGATGCCATGGCCAACAAGCAGGCGGTGGAAGCCCTGCTGAAGAAAAGGGATGCGGAGAAAAAAGACAGGCAACAGGCCTCCAACGGGCAGCCACAGTCTGATGGAAAACAGCAGGGGCAGCAGAACTCCTCTGGCAAGGAACAGCAGAAGCAAGGCAATCAGGGCCAGCCTGGCAAGGATCAGCAGCAGGCCGCCAATGGCGGGACACAGGGACAACAGGCCGGCAACGAGCAACAGGACAGGAACACGGGACAAGGGACAAGGACCGAGAAACAGGGGCAACAAGCGGGCAAGGAACCTCAGAACCCGCAGACGGGTTCCGGGCAGCAGGCGGGAAAGGATCAACAGGGCCACAACGCGCCTCGGCAAGCCCGCACGGGACAGGCCGGCGACACGCCAAAGGACGCGCAAAAGGATCAGAAACACGCGACCAATCAGTTTGCCGAAGCGGCCCGCAAGCTGCAGGCACAGTCCGGGCAGCCGCAACCCTCTGCCGAGCAGGACCTGGACGAAGCCACCGGGAACACATCCCGGACCGAACAGGCGCAACAGCAGCAGGCCCGTAACGCCCGCGGGCAGGAAGCACAGCCGGGTGAAGGGGCGCCACGCAAGTCCACGGCGGCCATGCACCGCGCCGAGGCCCTGAGCAGCGAGGAACAGATGGCCGCCGAACAATGGCTGCGCCGGGTGCCGGACGATCCCGGTGGCCTGCTGCGACGCAAGTTCCTCTACCAGTATCAACAACGGGCACAACGTGACGGCACCGGCAGCCGTCAGCCCTGGTAAACCACACGGAGACACGACCATGAGATTCAGGCAGCTTGCCCACACCCCCCTCATCCCGGTCCTGCTGGCACTGGTGATGCTGCTGGCCGCTAGCCCCGGCCAGGCTGCCGTGCGCGCCCTGCTCGACCGTGACACGGTATTCGAGGGCGACAGCGTGACCCTGACCCTCGAAGCCGATGGCAGCCAGCGCAATGCGGCCCCCAATCTGGCGCCACTGGAAAAGGACTTCGAGGTACTGGGCACCAGTACCAGTACCCAGATGAGCATCATTAACGGCCAAGTCTCCAACAAGACCCGCTGGCATGTGCAGCTGCAACCTCGCCACCGCGGCGAGCTGATCGTTCCACCCATCGCGGTCGGAACCGAACGGACTGTCCCCTTGCGCCTGAAGGTCACCGAAGTGCCCGAACAGGCCATCAGCCAGGCTGGCCAGCCGGTGTTCGTCCAGGCCGAGGTCCAGGCAGTGGACAAGCCCATCTATGTGCAGCAGCAGATCCCCTATACCGTACGCCTCTACTATGATGCCCGTCTGCAGAAAGGTGAACTGAATGCCCCGGAGCCGGAAAATGCCGTGGTCGAACAGCTCGGTGAAGATCGGCGATACCACACCACCGTCGATGGCCGGCCTTACAATGTCATCGAGCGTCACTATGTGATTTCACCGGAAAAGAGCGGCGCCCTGCATATTCCACCGGCTACTTTCCGTGGCCGTATTGCGGCCGATACGCCGCGCTCACGCAACCGGCCACGCAGCATGATGGAGCAGTTCCTGCAAGACAGCCCGTTTGCCAACGATCCCTTCTTCCGTAACCGCCTGCTCGATGATGATTTCTTCGCCAGCCCCTTCGGCAATCCTGGCAAACCCGTTGCCGCCCGCAGCCGCGCCATTGATATCGATGTCAAACCCCGCCCGGCCGCTGCCGGCAACAACTGGCTGCCTGCACAAGCCGTGACCCTCACCGACAGCTGGACCGAACAGCCCCCTGAGTTCAAGGTCGGTGAACCCGTGACCCGTACCATTACCATCCAGACTCAGGGCTTGGCCGGCTCGCAGATCCCCGAACTGACCATCGAAGCCCCCGACAATGCCCGGCTCTACCCGGAAACCCCCAGTCATGAAAGCCGCACCGATGGCAAGACCATCTATGGCATTCGCCGCCAGACCCTGACCTACATTGCCGACCGTGAAGGCACACTGGACATCCCGGCCATTCATCTGGACTGGTGGAACACCCGCACCAACCGGGCAGACAGCAGCACCCTGCCCGCCTGGCAGTTCCATATACAGCCCGGTGCCGCCGGCAGTGGGGCAACACCTCCGGTCGTCAGCCCCCAGCCTCAAACCTCCGGCAAGACAACGGCAACGCCGGCAAGGACGGACAGGCCTGCAACATGGAAGCAAAATCTCCTTGCCCACTGGCCGTGGCTGCTGCTGGCGGTGGGTCTGCTGCTCAGCCTGGCGGCCATCCTGCCATGGCGGCGACTTGCCCGCCGCCATACCGGCACAGTGACAAACAGCGGAGAAAAACCGCAACCGAACCAGCAGAGCCCGAGACCGCATCGGCCCGATGAAAAATCGGCCCTGCAGGCCCTGAAAAAGGCCTGTGAAGAAAACGACCGCCATGCTGCCGCCCGTGCCCTGCTGATCCTCGGCCACGCCCACTGGCCAAAGGATCCTCCCCGCAGCCTTGGCGCGCTCGCCGCCCGGCTCGAACAGGGCCAGTCACAGCTGCAAGCACTGGATCGCAGTCTCTACGCCGGTGAGGAAACGGCCTGGAACGGTACCGAGCTGTGGGCGATATTCCGCCATGGTCTGCCAGTCGGAAAAGCCCGCAGACAGAACACGGACGACGATCTCCAGCCGCTTTACCCGCAACGCAGCTGATGTGGATCCATGACATGGTCGTTGCCGGCACCCCGATCAGGCTGTTCCCGGTCTGTGTTTTGAGCACTGGAAACAGAATCAGCCTTGATCCCGGTGTCAACAGCACCATGATGAAAGAGTTCCATTGCCTACCCCGCTGCCAGCATGTCGTCCAAACATCATGCTGTTTCTGGCAGGCCGTCCTGGTAAGGCTGCCTGTCAGGAATCATCCGGCAACCACCCCGGATGATTCCTGACACCACACATATTCACGCTATGCCATCCGGGGGGGGGTGGCCGCCATTGCATGACTGATCCCCTGACTCTTTTTCTGTCAACACTTGTAAAGATCTGCAAGTGACTGGCCCGAACAGTGGGCAAAATACGGCACCTGCGGACGGGGTTCTTTCAACATGCGGCTGTCGTTCATTCAATAACACAAGGAAATTTTCCATGGCCAAGTACACCCGTTGGTTCAACAAAATCGGTATCGATGACATCCCCGAAGTGGGCGGCAAGAATGCCAGTCTCGGCGAGATGTACCGCAACCTGACCGGTGAAGGGGTGCGTGTGCCCAATGGTTTTGCCGTCACCGCCTCGGCCTATCGTCATGTGCTGGATACCAACGATGCCTGGCAGAAATTGCATGCCGTACTCGATGGTCTGGATCCGGACGATGTGCGGGATCTGCAGACCCGTGGTGCCAGGGCCAGGGAAATCGTCTATGGCTGTGAACTGCCGGAAGATTTGCAAGCCGACATTCTCGAACAGTACGCACAGCTGCGTAAAGAGTATGGCGAGGATGTCTCGCTGGCGGTACGTTCATCGGCCACCGCGGAGGATTCTCCCGAGGCCTCGTTTGCCGGACAGAACGATACCTATCTGCACATCAGCAGTGAAGAAGCCCTGCTGGATGCCTACAAACGCTGCCTGGCCTCAAACTTTACCGACCGCTCCATTCATTACAAATACGACAACCATTTCGATTTCTTCAAGGTTCATCTGTGCGTGGTGGTCATGAAAATGGTACGTAGTGATATTGGTGCCAGTGGCGTGATGTTCTCGCTGGATACCGAGACCGGCTTCCGCGACGTGGTCTTCATCAATGCCGCGCTCGGCCTGGGAGAAAACATCGTCCAAGGCACCATCGACCCCGATAGCTTCTATGTGCACAAACCCACGTACGAAAAAGACTTTCGGGCCGTACTCAAACGCCGGCTGGGCAGCAAGGAAAAGAAAATGGTGTTTACCGACACCCTCAATACCGACAACATTGCCGTCGAGTATACACGCAACCTCGACACCCCGGTCGAAGAACGAAATCATTTCAGTATCAGTGATGACGAGGTCATGGTGCTGGCCGACTATGACATCAAGGTCGAGAAGCATTATTCCAGACAGGCGGGCTTTGACAAGCCCATGGACATGGAATGGGCCAAAGATGGTCTCGATGGTCAGCTCTACATGGTTCAGGCCCGCCCGGAAACCGTGGAGTCGCAGAAGTCCGGCCATATCCTCAGGATCTACCACCTACAGGAAAAATCGTCCATTCTGGCCCGTGGCCGGGCCGTTGGCACCCGCATCGGGGCCGGCAAGGTACATGTCATCGATGACGCCAGACACCTGGATGAATTCAAGCCCGGCGAGGTACTGGTGGCCGATACCACCACCCCCGACTGGGAGCCGATCATGAAAACCGCCGCCGTCATTGTCACCAACCGCGGTGGCCGCACCTGTCATGCTGCCATCGTCTCCCGGGAACTCGGTATCCCGGCCATTGTCGGCACGGACAATGCCACCGACGTACTGAAAAACGGCCAGCCGATCACGGTGAGCTGTGCCGAAGGGGAGACGGGCAACATCTATGATGGAATCCTGGACTTCCGTGTCGAGGCGACCGATCTCAGCAACCTGGCCCAGCCGAAAACCAGCATCATGATGAATCTGGGCAACCCGGATCAGGCCTTCAGTCTCGCCTCCCTGCCGGTAGATGGCATCGGTCTGGCACGCATGGAGTTCATCATCAATGAGTACATCAAGGCCCATCCCATGGCCCTCAGACACCCAGACAAGGTGGATGGGCAAACCCGCCAGGCCCTCGAAACCCTCGCTCATGCCTACCAGGACATGGCGGATTTCTTCATCAAGACCCTGAGCGCATGAATATCCTCAATGGGGGCGCCCACGCCCACTGGCGGGGGGCGGATTTCCAAGAATTCATGATTGCCCCTTTTGGTGCCGACAATTTCCGCCAGGCCCTGGAGTGGGGCAGCGAGATTTACCATGCCCTGCAGGGCTTGCTGGAAAAACGTGGTCTCTCGGTGGGGGTGGGTGACGAGGGTGGCTTTGCACCCCATGTCCGTTCCAACGAGGAACCTTTTGAATTGATCATGGAGGCCATCGTCATGGCAGGCCTGCGTGCGGGTGAGGATGTGGGCATTGCCTGCGATCCTGCCTCCAGTGAATTTTATCATGATGGGAGCAACCAGCTGCGCTGTGAAGGGCGTCAGCTGGATGCCTCACAGATGACGGCCTATTATCGGCAGCTGGTCGAGAGCTACCCCATCGTGCTGCTCGAAGATGGCATGGCCGAAGATGACTGGGATGGCTGGAAGCTGTTGAATCAGTCCCTTGGCCAGGACATCAAACTGGTCGGTGATGATATTTTCTGCACCAACCCGGAAATCATCAAGCGCGGCATCGAGGAAGATGTGGCCAATGCTGTCCTGATAAAACTGAACCAGATAGGCAGCCTGTCCGAGACCATCGCCGCCACTCGCCTGGCCCGAAACCATGGCTGGGGAGCGTTCGTTTCCCACCGCTCGGGGGAAACCGTCGATAGTTTCATTGCCGACCTGACCGTTGCCCTGGATACCGGGCATCTGAAAACAGGGGCACCGGCCCGTGGTGAACGGGTGGAAAAATACAACCAGCTGCTGCGAATCGAAGAACAGCTGGGAGAAGCAGCCCACTATGCCGGCATCGAAGCCTATTGCCGCAGACCGGCAGTGAACAGAGAGTCAGGGGCAGAACATGCCTGACAAAAACATGCCATTGTTTCACCCCGGTCATATATTACAAAGTAAAACTATGGTAAACATGAAGAGGCTGAAGATGCGACAGAGTTGATGCTGTTATGACCGTTTTCACCAACGGTCACCTGTCCAAATAAAAAGTCTTATCGACCTTGGCATAACAGGAGCATGACATGAGCACACAGAATGAATTGCAGGACACCATTTCCCGCATGGTGCAACCCGGCAAGGGTATCCTTGCTGCCGATGAAAGCCTGCCCACCATCACCAAACGCTTCAAACCCATCAATGTCGAATCCACGGAAGAAACCCGCCGAGCCTACCGCGCCCTGCTGTTTACCACGCCTGAGCTCGGGCAGTACATCAGCGGCGTAATCGAATTCGAGGAAACCCTGGGCCAGCAGGCCGATGACGGTACGCCCCTGCCACAGGTACTGGACAAACAGGGCATCGTGCCCGGGATCAAGGTGGACAAGGGCAAGGGCCCCCTGCCCGGTGCACCCGGAGACCTGATCACCTACGGCCTCGATGGCCTTGCCGAACGCCTTGTCGGTTACAAGGAACGGGGCGCCCGTTTCGCCAAATGGCGCGAGGTCTATCCCATCACCACCCACAATCCCACCCGGCTCGGGCGCCGTGCCAATGCCGAGATGCTGGCCCGTTATGCGGCAGTCTGTCAGGCTCACGGCATCGTGCCCATCGTCGAGCCGGAAGTGCTGATGGACGGTGATCATGATATCGATCGCTGCGCCCTGGTCACCGAGCAGGTGTTGCATGACGTATTCCATGCCCTGCACCTGCATGGCGTATCCCTCGAACACATGATCCTCAAACCCAACATGGTACTGCCGGGCAAGGACTGCCGCCGTGCCGAGCCGGCAGAAATTGCCGACGCCACCATCCGCGTATTCCGTCGCGTCGTGCCCGCGGCAGTGCCCAGCATCAATTTCCTTTCCGGTGGACAGGGTCCCGAAGAAGCCACGGCCAACCTCAATGCCATCAATGCCGGTCATCCCGACCAGCCCTGGCTGCTGTCGTTCTCCTATGGCCGCGCCCTACAGCAACCGGTGTTGCAGGCCTGGGAGGGCAAGGCAGAAAATACTGCAACCGCCCAACAGGCCCTGTTGAAAAGAGCGCGACTCAATGGTGCGGCGCAGCTAGGCCAATATGATGCCGTCATGGAGTGAATCCCGGTTATAACAACCCATCGATAATAACAAGGAGTATCCAATGCGGGATTACAGCAACATGCCAAAGTTGAACTGGCAGGACGACAAACCTACCCTGGCGAAAATCAAGGCCCAGGTGATGCGCGAAGAACCGCTTGAGCTGATGATCCCCGAAGACTTCAGGCTGGACATTGATGCCAGCGCCTGTGGCTGTACGACAGATTCGGCCCTGTTGCTCGAGTGCGAGCCAAAAACCGTGATGGAGGCTCTGGCATGGAAAAACAACACACCCCATCTGAATGAAATTGGCCAGGCCATCGAAACGGCAAGACTTGTCGTCGATGTGGATATAGAAGGCAGACGTCTGATCATTCACGACTGACAGGCATGAACATCGACCCCTGGCAGGAGACTCCGTAAAATGAACAGGGAAACCATGACCGCCATGCTGCACGACATGCTGCTGGCTCGCGCCTTTGAAGAGCGGGCGGCCGAAGAATACAGCAAGGGCAACATTGCCGGCTTCCTGCACCTTTATCCTGGTGAGGAGGCCGTGGCTGTCGGCGTGTTGCATGCCTGCGGCCCGGCCGACTATATCGTTTCCACCTATCGGGAACATGTTCATGCACTGGTGCGGGGCATCCCGGCCAACCTGATCATGGCTGAACTGTTTGGCAAAAGGGACGGCTGCTGCCATGGCATGGGGGGGTCCATGCACCTGTTCGATAAGTCCCGTCGTTTCATGGGTGGCTACGCCATCGTCGGTGAAACCTACCCGGTAGCCACCGGCATCGCCTATGCCATCGCCATGCGTGAACTGCCCGAGGCGGTGATCTGTTTTTTTGGTGACGGCGCAGTCAATCAGGGGACGTTCCACGAAAGCTTGAACATGGCGGCGCTGTGGCACCTACCCGTACTGTTCGTATGCGAGAACAACCACTACCAGATCGGCACCGAAATCCACCGCCATTCCGCTGTGGCCGAAGTGCACAAACGGGCCTGCGGTTACCACATCCCGGCACGCAAGATCGATGGCATGGATGTGTTGTCCGTGCACCAGGCATGCAGCGAGGCGCTGGAACAGATCCACGCCGATAACGGCCCCCAGTTTCTCGAATTCGAAACCTACCGCTTCCGCGGCCATTCCATGGCCGATCCCGGTAGCTACCGGCCCCGGGTCGAAGTGCAGGCCTTTGAAAAAGAGGATCCCATCACCCTGGCGATCCGTGAAACCCTGCCTGTCTAACCCAGCGCCGAACAAATCGCGGCCGCCGGCCCCGACAGCATCGCCAAACTGGCAACCCATCTGGGTGAAGCTGGCCACCTGCCGGACGAACAGCTCACGGCCATCAAGACCGAGATTGTCGAAATTGTCGAGGCGGCGGTGCAGTTCGCACTGGCCAGCCCGGAACCCGACATGGCCGATGCCGAGTCCTATCTCGACTGCAACCGCGGCACGGAGGTGCTGGTATGAGTGAGAATGTCTACTACTGGCATGCCCTCAACCGTGCACTGGACGAAGAACTGGCCGCCGATGACCGTGTCTTCGTGCTTGGTGAGGATGTGGGCCTGTATGGTGGCAGTTACCGTGTCACCGAAGGTCTGTATGCCAAATACGGTGAGTGGCGACTGCGTGATACCCCCATTTCCGAGGGCAGCTTCACCGGCCTAGGGGTTGGTGCCGCACTGCTGGGCATGCGCCCGGTGGTGGAAATCATGACCATCAATTTCGCCCTGCTGGCGCTGGATGCTATCATCAACATGGCCGCCAAGATCCCCTTCATGTCCGGAGGACAGTTTCCCATGCCCTTGGTGGTGCGCATGCCCGGTGGCGTGGCCAGGCAGCTCGCCGCCCAGCACTCCCAACGCTTGGAACAGACGCTGATGAACGTGCCCGGGCTGCGTATCGCCGTCCCGGCCACGCCGCAGGATGCCTGGTGGCAACTGCGTCAGGCGATCCGCAGCGACGAACCTGTTATCCTGCTGGAACACGAACTGCTGTACTTCAGCAAGGGTGCGCTGGATACCCGTGCTGAAGCCCCGCCCATGCACCGCGCCCGTGTGCATCGACAGGGGCGTGATCTGACCATTATCACCTACTCGCGCATGCTGGATCTGTCCCTGTCGGCCGCCCGGCAACTGGCACAAAAAGGCATCGAGGCCGAGGTGATCGATCTGCGCAGCCTGCGCCCCGTCGATTGGGCCACCTGCAAGCAATCGGTAGACCGAACCCATCGCCTGCTGGTGGTGGAAGAAGACTCACGGTTTGCCGGTGCCGGTGCAGAAATCGTCGCTGGACTGAGTGAACGCTGCTTCTTCGAACTTGATGCGCCACCGGACAGGGTAGCTGCACGGGAAATGCCCATCCCCTTCAATGCCACACTCGAAGCGGCCAGCATTCCACGTCCGTCAGACATCGTACGTGCCGCAGAAAACCTCTGTGGTATCCGTAGCAAACAAAATCCTGCCAAGCCAGCCTCGACCTGAAGCAAGCGAAACGTGGCCATGAGTAAACGACAAAATGTGTCAGGGGGAACCTGCCAGATTTGCCATCAGACCCGCCCCCTAAACCAGCTGTTGCCCGCTCGACTGGTACGCGGTGGCGTGTTGCCACTGATAAAAAAACAGCACCCGGACTGGGATGAGCATAGCCTTATCTGTTTTACCTGCCTCAACCGCTATCGTGCCGACTATGTCCAGCAGTTGATGGAAAAGGATCTTGGCGAGCTCGACGAGCTTGAGCAGGAAGTGGTCAAAAGCCTGCAGGACAATGCCCTGCTATCGGAAAACATCAACGAGGAATACGAACAGCAACTCACCTTTGGTGATCGTGTTGCCGACATGGTGGCCGAGTTTGGTGGCAGCTGGAAATTCATCATCTGGTTTGCAATCTTCATTCTCGCCTGGATTTCTCTCAACATCAGCTTCCTGCTCTGGCAACCTTTTGACCCTTATCCATTTATTCTTCTGAACCTAATCCTCTCCACCCTGCTGCCATTCAGGCCCCCATCATCATGATGAGTCAGAATCGTCAGAAGGATCGTGACCGCATGCGAGTGGAGAATGACTACCAGGTCAACCTCAAATCTGAAATGGAGGTGCGCATCATCAACGAAAAGCTCGATCAGTTATTGCATCAGGAGATGCGTCGTTTCATGGAAATTCAGCAGATCCAGATGGACATGCTGAACAAACTGCACGACAAGCTTCGCTGATCCGAGCTAATGGCATAACAATGAGACCAACCCCGACATGAGTACCCTGATCCTTGTCCGCCACGGCCAGTCGATCTGGAACCTGCAAAACCGATTTACCGGCTGGGTGGATGTATCACTCAGTCACCAGGGAATGGAAGAGGCTGAACGCGTGGGTCAGCGGCTTGCCAGTGAACATTTCGATGTGGCTTTCACCTCGGTGCTGTTGCGTGCCCAGGATACCCTCTACGAAATCCTCAAGCACAACCGTCACTGTCAGCAGTATGTACGAGTGCATGAAAGGAATCTCGAACGTTATGAACACTTCACCCCCGCCGCCGGTGATGCCAATGAGCTGAAAATCTACATATCGGAAAAACTCAACGAACGTTTCTATGGGGATCTGCAGGGCCTGAACAAGGATCATGCTCGCCAGCAGTTTGGTGACGAACAGGTTCACCAGTGGCGGCGCAGTTACGATGTGCCGCCGCCCAATGGCGAGAGCCTGAAAATGACCGCCGAACGCACCCTGCCCTATTTTCACCGCTGTATCGACCCGCAGCTGCAGGCGGGGCGAACCGTGCTCGTGAGTGCCCATGGCAATTCGCTGCGCGCCATCATCATGCACATCGAGCACATGACAGCGGCACAGATCATCGACTATGAACTGGCCACCGGCACCCCCCATGTGTACAAATTCGACAACAGCCTGCACCTCATCGACAAACGGATCCTGACGACTGTCACCTGAGTTGCCATTAGCCATTATTTTCAAGGAGTAAACAACCATGAACACCACAAGCCATCAATATGTTGCCGCCGTATTCGACGATCCCGACCATGCCCAGGCGGTGGTAGAAGACATGATCAGGCATGACTTTCCCATGGATCGGGTCTCACTGCTGCATCGCGCAGGCGGACATGGCGATGACTTTCTTGGCATCGCCTACGGTGATGAAAAGGAACGCTTCAAGGTATGGGGGGCTCATGGTGCCCTATGGGGCGCGCTGGCCGGACTGATCAGTGGTGCCGCCGGGCTGGTTTTGTTGCCCGGCATTGGCCCGGTACTGGTGGCCGGCCCGTTGATTGATGCCTTGGTGGGAGCGGCGACCGGGGCCGGACTGATGACTGCCGGCGCGGCGGTCACCCACCTGACCCTGGCCCTGCGCCATCTGGGGATCCCCGAAGATGAACTGAACACCCTGCATGAAGCCATCATGGACGGCAAGACCGTGCTGCTCATGCATTGCGAGGATCATTCCCCGGATTACTGGCGCCAGAAGCTGGCCTGGGAAGGGGCTGATCCGGTACTTGCCATACCCTGAGCATGGGCATGTTGCCTGAATCAAAGACATCCTAAATACTTTAGAAAAAACAGGAAAAAACTGTTGTGAGTAAAACAGCCCCACCCGAGTTCCCTTCGCCACCGCACCCCCTGCAGCGGCAGAAAAAGCTGCCCTGGCAGACCCCCAAGCCGCCCGAGGAAGATGAAGCGGCACCGGCCAGGCTCGAAGCCCTGCTGCAAAGCGAGAGCTACCGGCAGGC
>JAJRYG010000015.1 GCA_024275915.1 Gammaproteobacteria bacterium | reverse complement strand
CTTTCATCAGGTCGCCAAATCGTGTATTTCTGTACATGTTGTAGATCTTGTTTTTTAAGTCGTCAAACAGGGTTTTAACCCTTCAGGTTTTTTTATTCCGGACAGCAGTGAGCCTGCGCTGGCATGACGGAATATCCCTGGTCCTCGTCACTTGTATCTGCCTTCACAACCCCCGACAATAGCGCCCATGTCACTGTCCAATTCCACCACTTGCTGGCCGGCTCCGGCCAAGCTGAACCTTTTTTTGCACATCACCGGTCGCCGGGATGACGGATACCATCTGTTGCAGACGGTTTTCCAGTTTGTCGATTTTGGTGATGAAATCTGCATCTGCCTGCGGGAGGATGGGCAGATCAGGCGCCTCAGTGAACTGGATGGCGTTCCGGCAGATAGCGACCTGGTGGTGCGTGCGGCCCGGTTGCTGCAGGAGAAGACCGGGACCGGGCAGGGGGCCGAGATCTCGGTGGACAAGCGCCTGCCCATGGGCGGGGGGCTGGGGGGTGGCAGTTCCGATGCTGCCACGGTGCTGGTGGCCCTCAACCGGCTGTGGGACTGCAAGCTGGACGAAGACGCCCTGGCCGAGCTGGGCCTGGGCCTGGGGGCGGATGTGCCGGTTTTCATTCGGGAGCAGGCGGCCTGGGCCGAGGGCGTTGGCGAACATCTCACCCCGGTCAGCCTGCCCGAACCCTGGTTCGTGGTGCTCTGCCCACCCATTAGCGTTTCCACCGCGGAGGTTTTTTCCGCTGCGCAATTGCGGAGAGACTGCCCAGCGATTACAATACGCGACTTTCTCGCCGGCGGGGCGGTGGAAAATGTCTGCGAACCCCTGGTTCGTCAGCAGTATCCCGAGGTCGATGCCGCGCTGCGCGCGCTGGGCGCCCATGCCCCGGCGAGAATGACCGGCACCGGCGCCTGTGTCTTTGCCCCGTTCGAAAGCGAAGCGGTGGCACGGCGGGTTTTTGCGGAATTATCGGCATCCTGGCCGGGATTTGTGGCCCGGGGCTGCAATGTGAGTCCGCTTCGCTTTCGCCGGGACGAGTTATGAGGGACGAGGAAGGGGTGGTCTGACCGCTGTCCTGATGTTGATAAAAGTTGCGTAAGCCCGGATATGATACGAGAAGGTTTTGGTGGTAATCCCCTGATTTTCCTCGTTACTTGTCATGCGTCCCTCGTCACTGAGTATTAAATTGGGCCGTCGCCAAGCGGTAAGGCACCAGGTTTTGATCCTGGCATGCGCAGGTTCGAATCCTGCCGGCCCAGCCATTTTTGTCTTTTGCCCAGGCTGCCAGCGCGCCGGGTGGAGGGTACCGTGATAAATTTCCTCGACGGCTGGCGTCGGGAAACGGGTCAGCAGCAATGTATCCGTGCCATCTTCGCATCGGGATGCCTGTTTGGTTGGCAATCCCGCAGATCTTCTGCGTCTAAAACAACTTGGGGTTAAAAGGCAGGCATTATGCGGTTGCACCACAGTTTGGGAGATAGCGTGGCCGACAGGAACATGATGGTGTTTGCAGGCAATGCAAACCCGCAACTGGCCCGGGATATCGCCGAGCGGCTGAACATGCGGCTGGGCAATGCCTTGGTGGGCAAGTTCAGTGATGGCGAAGTGATGGTCGAAATCATGGAAAATGTCCGCGGCAAGGACATTTTCATCGTCCAGCCTACCTGCGAGCCGACCAATGATAACCTGATGGAAGTCCTGGTTATGGTCGATGCCATGCGCCGTTCTTCCGCGGCCCGTATCACGGCGGTGGTGCCCTATTTCGGCTATGCCCGTCAGGATCGTCGTCCACGCTCGGCCCGTGTGCCGATCACCGCCAAGGTGGTGGCCGACATGTTCAGCATCGCAGGGACGGACCGGGTTTTGACCGTCGACCTGCATGCTGATCAGATACAGGGATTTTTCGATATTCCGGTGGACAACGTCTATGCCTCGCCGATTCTGCTGGGCGACATCTGGCGGCAGAAGTACCCCGATCTGATGGTGGTTTCACCGGATGTGGGCGGCGTGGTTCGCGCCCGGGCTCTGGCCAAGCGCCTGGACGATGCGGATCTGGCTATCATCGACAAGCGTCGTCCACGGCCCAACGAAGCCAAGGTGATGAACATCATCGGTGATGTGGAAGGCCGCACCTGCATCATCGTCGATGACCTGGTGGATACGGCCGGGACCCTGGGACAGGCCGCAGGTGCCCTGAAAGAGCATGGTGCCGCCCGGGTGGTGGCTTACTGCACCCATCCCGTCCTGTCCGGTGCGGCCATCGAAAACATCACCAACTCGTCACTGGACGAACTGGTGGTAACCGACACCATACCCCTGTCGGAAGCGGGCAAGAAATGTGACCGCATCCGGCAGTTGAGTATCGCTGAGTTACTGGCGGAAACCATGCGCCGTATCAGCAACGAAGAATCGGTCAGCTCGTTGTTCGTCGACTGACGGGCTGACGATACATCTGCTTCTGGTCGCGGAAGCAGCCAGCGACATGCTGCAAGGCTGTCGTTTTTTTTAACTTTAGGAGAAACACAATGAGCGAGAGCTTTGTATTGGAAGCCGAGCCAAGAACAGACCTGGGGAAAGGTGCGAGCCGCCGCCTGCGTCGTCAAGGCAAGGTACCGGGAGTCATTTATGGCGCCGGTAAAGATCCTGTTTCAATCAGCCTGGACCACAACATCCTGGTTCATCAGCTGGAAAATGAAGCATTTTATTCACACATTCTGAACATCAAGCTTGGTGGAACGGAAGAGCAGGCCATTCTCAAGGATCTGCAGCGCCATCCCAGCAAGCCAACACTTCTGCATATCGATCTGCAGCGTGTCAGTGCCAAGGAAAAAATCCGTGTTCAGGTACCCCTGCATTTCATCAACGAAGAAAACGGCCCGGGTGCCAAGGCCGGTGGCCTGATCACTCACGTTCTCAACGAAGTGGAAATCGCCTGTCTGCCCAAGGATCTGCCAGAATTCATTGAAGTGGATCTGGGTGAGGTCGAACTGGATTCAACGGTTCACCTGTCAGACATCAAACTGCCTGCCGGTGTTGAAATCGTTGAACTGACTCACGGCGAAGGTCATGACCAGTCGGTCGTTACCATTCATCTGCCGCGTGGCGCCAAGGATGAAGAAGCCGGTGCCGAGGAAGAAGCGGCACCAGAAGGTGGTGAAGAAGACTGAGGTCTTTTTCACAATGACTGGAACCGGCATTGTCAGCACGTGTTGATCTCATCGTTGGCCTGGGTAACCCCGGGCCGGAATACGAAAACACGCGCCACAATGCCGGTTTCTGGTTTATCGACGAAGTAGCTGCGAAGTACTCGGCCGTGTTTCGTACAGATAAAAAGTTTCATGGTCAGGTGGCGAAAATCTACGCCCATGGACATGACATCTGGTTACTCAAACCCGATACGTTTATGAACAACAGTGGTCAGGCTGTACAGGCCCTGACGCACTTTTACAGAATTGAACTTGCCCATATCCTCGTTGCCCATGACGAGCTGGATCTGGAACCCGGCATTGCCAGGCTCAAGACCGGTGGCGGCCATGGCGGCCACAATGGCCTGCGAGACATCATCAGCCGCATGGGTGGCAACGGCTTCATGCGTCTGCGCCTTGGCATCGGCCACCCCGGTGACAGAAAGAAAGTCACGGGCCATGTGCTGAAAAAGGTTTCCTCTGACGACCGCATCGCCATTGAACGGGCTATCGACAATGCCATACAGGTGTTGCCCGATGTTCTCAGTGGCGAAATGAACAGGGCAATGAACAAACTACACTCACAATAGGAACGGGTGACAGTGATGAGCGGCGGGGTGACAATGCCCTTCCTTCCACATTCCTCGTCCCTCGAACCCGGGAACTTGAAATTATGGGATTCAAATGTGGCATCGTCGGACTGCCCAATGTGGGCAAGTCCACGCTCTTCAATGCGCTGACCAAGGCGGGTATCCAGGCGGAAAACTATCCGTTCTGCACCATCGAACCCAATGTCGGCGTGGTGCCCATGCCCGATCCGCGCCTTGATGCACTGGCGGCGATCGTCAATCCCGAGCGGGTACTGCCCACCACCATGGAGTTCGTCGACATCGCCGGTCTGGTGGCCGGTGCTTCCAAGGGAGAAGGGCTGGGCAACAAGTTCCTCGCCAACATCCGCGAGACCGACGCCATTGCCCAAGTGGTGCGCTGCTTTGAAAACGACGACGTGGTGCACGTGGCCGGCAAGGTCAGTCCACTGGACGACATCGAAGTCATCAATACCGAGCTGGCACTGGCCGACATGGATTCGGTGGAAAAAGCCATCAACAAGACCAGCAAGGTGGCCAAGTCCGGCGACAAGGATGCCAGGGCCCGCCTCACGGTACTGGAAAGAGTCCAGCAGCATCTCGACCAGGGTAAACCGGTGCGTACCCTGGCGCTGGATGATGATGAGAAAAAACTCATCTACGATCTGTTTCTGCTGACCATCAAGCCGACCATGTACATTGCCAACGTGAGCGAAGACGGCTTCGAAAACAATCCCCTGCTCGATGAAGTCAGCAAATACGCCGAAGCCGAAGAAGCGCCGGTGGTGCCCGTGTGTGCCTCCATCGAATCGGAAATGGTCGAGCTGGACGAGGATGATCTGAAGGAATTCCTCCAGGAGCTGGGACTGGATGAGCCGGGGCTCAACCGGGTGATCCGCGCCGGCTACGAACTGCTGGATCTGCAGACCTACTTCACCGCCGGGGTCAAGGAAGTGCGCGCCTGGACGGTCAAGGTTGGTGCTACTGCGCCTCAGGCCGCTGGGGTCATCCATACGGATTTTGAAAAAGGTTTCATCCGCGCCGAAGTCATCGCCTATGACGACTTTATTCAGTACCAGGGTGAGCAGGGAGCCAAGGAAGCCGGCAAACTGCGTCTGGAAGGCAAGGACTACATCGTCCAGG
>JAJRYG010000014.1 GCA_024275915.1 Gammaproteobacteria bacterium | reverse complement strand
TGTGTTTGATGATACGTTCGCTACTATGCAGCATGAGGGTTACCTCCGTCGTGTTTTGATGGGTTGGGTTGCACCCCCATCAAAACCGGTAACCCTCACTTTTTCAACTATGAAGTGTCAGATCTGGTCTGAACTAATACATTTCATATGACTCAGTTCATGTGCTCGACCGAGCATCATCCTGTATCATTATTTCTGGCCACCATACCGTTCCTTTTTTCAATTTTTCGCTGTTGATCTACCCTATGCTGCCACCCAATCGCATCATTCTTCCTGAAATTCATGCAATGATTGGATTGATTTGTCATTCCTCGCCAGATGTTTGTCCCTCCGCGTCAATATCCCGCTAGCCCGGCACTTTTTGTTTCATCCCTGTCTACCCGATTAACCGGTTTAAACTTTACAGGGAGTAACATCATGAAACTGCGATACAGTGTCCACCCTAATGGTGGGCTTTTCTTTGTTGAAGCAAAGGAAGCAAAGCGTGTTGAACAAATCGAAAAGGCCTTGCGTGTGGCCGGAACCTGGGGAGATTTCAGGGAATTGTTGCCGCCAGGCGAATATCTGCGAATCGTTTCATCCATGACCAGGAAACCGGCTGACGACGAGGCCTTTAATGCAAACCAGGTACCCGGTTTCAGTAAAGGCCAATACCCACCCTGGCATCAGTCAGAAATGGAAAACCTGTTGCCCATGTCGATTCTGCAAACCTATGGGCAACGCAAGTTCAGTGAAGATTATGGCAGTTATTTCCACATCAGCCCGTCACATTGGCATAAACTTGTTCATGACCTTTCTGTACTGGGTTTCAAGGTAGAGGACGAGAAAGGGAATGTCTGGCTGGCCAATACGCATGATCTTGCCGGCTTGGTCCAGGGTAACGGGACATCACATTGATGATTAGCAGGCTGTTGAAAAACGCCGTTATTCGACAGCCTGTGTGCGGTGCAGGGAAGCACCGCCATTTTCAACAATCATAAGTCATTGAAAATGTGAGGGAACGGCAAACTGCGTTTGCCGTTCCCGGGTTGAAAAAGGCCAGGGAAGGGCCTTTTCAACATCCTGTTAGACGTTATCCAATCGTTGCATAAAAAAAACGGCATACCATCATCGGGCAGTACGCCGTTTTATTGTCTGATGATTATTGTTTTATGCTTGCCTGTATTTCTGCTTCATCCAGCAAGCCAACTATCTGTTGCGATACCTCGGCAACACGTTGGTAGGCCTGCTCGGCTTCCTGGTTCATGCCTTTGTCCTTGTAATCGATAATGACCTTGATGAGCTCATGCAATTCTTCATGGGGTTTTTCCACTTCCTGCAGGGCAGACAGATCCCCATAATTCTGCAGTCCTTCACTATAATACCATTTGCCAAAAGCACAGTGATGATGGGAAACGGCCTGATCCATCGACAGGCTGGCCTTGCCATCGAGGAAGGAACGCAACTTTGTTTTCCAGTTCAAATGTGCTGCCTTGGCACTGGACAAATCCAGCGCGTCGGCACCCGAGAGCTGGATAATCTTGAGTTCGCCCTGAAGTTTCTCTGACAGCCCTGCAAGCTGTTCGCTGTGTACCCTTGCCTTGTTGGCATCTTCGGTGGTCAGTCTGGAAAGCTCGCTGATATTGACAATGTTGCGGTTGATTTCATTGGCCACCTGACTTTGTTCCTCGGCGGCGGTGGCAATCTGGGCATTCATGTCATTGATGTTGTTCACCGAGCTCTGTATTTCCTGCAGCGAATTCAGGGTTGCATCGACCTGACGGGAACCATTCTGACCAATTTCATAGACCTGGTTCATGGTGGCTACAGAGTTCTGTACCCCCGTTTGCAGCGTTGTGATCATGTGTTCGATTTCCTGGGTGGATTCCTGAGTACGACTGGCCAGTGTACGTACTTCGTCAGCAACCACGGCAAAACCACGCCCCTGTTCACCGGCACGCGCAGCTTCGATAGCGGCATTCAGGGCCAGCAGGTTGGTCTGTTCGGCAATCGATTTGATGACATCGAGAACAACACCGATGTTATCACTTTCATCTTTCAGCTTTTTCAGTATTTCTGCCGCTTCAGCGACATTCGCTACCAGTGTATCGATATCCTTCTTGGTGCTGCCTGCCACCTCCACCCCGTTCGAGGTTGCCTCTGTGGCAGCATGGGTAGCAGACGAAGCATCACTGGCATTTCTGGCAATTTCCTCGACCGTGCTGCTCATCTCGTTCATTGCGGTGGCAACCTGATCTGTTTCATTTTGTTGCGACGATGTGTTGGCTTCGGTTTTTTCGGTTATTTCGAACATGGTGGATGCTGTTATCGCCAGCTCATTACTGATAGAGGAAAAATTCCTCAGCATCGTACTGATTTTAGCAATGATCGAATTATAATCGTCAGCCAGCTCCTTACCGAGGCCCTTTCCGTTGCAGGTGATTTTATGATCCAGAGCTTCACTGCCGCCGGCTATGCTATGCAGTTCCTTGCTGATTGATTCAAAGGGATAAATGCTTGATTTCACAATAAAATAAATAGCCGGCGCCGCAATCAAGGCCGTCAGCAGACTTGCCATGATGGTCTTCAAGATTCCCTCGATATCAAGCACAGCCGATATGACCAATTGAGCAATGATGACGGCAATAAATACTGCAACAATGGTTAGGGTGGTGGTTTTTATCGTAGGGGATGAACTCATTGTTTGTAATCCTTAAATGAAGACAGCATTAATTTCATTTTCACAGCCCAATTATCGACCTGAATGGAATTTTCTTTAGTGCCCCATTATCCATGTCGTTATTTGGGGTATCTGTTATGCATCCCGGAATATCCATAAATATTGAACGGGATTATTCCGAAGCCGGCACACAAGGGAGAAAACCCCGAAAATTCAGCAGGAGGGACACAACGAGACAGGCCTGATCTGCGACCCGTCAGCAATCATCCCCTCATGGATGGACGCGAGATTACCTGCAAGCCATGGCAGAAGCCCGTGTCGTGCCGGTAGCAGGGATGGCCGGTGCGGATTTCGAGGCAGTGGCTACGGCACAGAATTTCAATGCAGGAGTCAACCGGTTGAAAACATGGACTTTCTGCCTTCAGTACCACTACAATTCAGCATAAATGGCGATACCTTCCTGTATCGCCAACAGATCGCTGAACACGGCCCTTTTTCAACAGCCTGTTAAACAGCTCGAGACTGGGACGTCCCAGTGAGGAAGAGCTGAGCGAGAAAGAAATCGACTGGGTGAAAAAGGATGTCAGTCACTCCGGCGCTGACCATAATCGATGTCAGTTACTCGAAAATTCCCGACATGAGTACCCACAGCTACTGGTATGACAACAGCTGGGTGAGCAGTGATGTGCTCATGAAACTGCTGTTTCATGCTCCTCCGGACAAACGCGGCCTGGAAAAGGCCAGCGATGAACAAGGCATCACTGGCTGGTATTTTCCCCGGGATTATCCGCAACGGGTCAGGAAGGCTGCCACCGTGCTGATGGAGAACTACCAGGAGGAATGACTCATCCACCTGAGCCATGATGGAAGCTGCCGTATTGCAGAAAGTGGAGTGTCTGTTCGATCACTTCATCATGGTTCATGATGAAAGTATGGGAACAGGGTACCACCAGAAAGTCTTTCATCCCTTCCAGTTTGGCATTTTCGATGGAGACCTTGCCATCACTGTCACCCTCGATGAATCTCGAAGGAATAATATCGAGAACATTGACACGATTACCGGTAATGATACCCGCATGATGAGGCAATGGTCCCAGCCTGTGGGGCAGGCTGTTCTTGCCTGTCCCCAGTTGCAGAGCCGCCGGGCCATTGAGCCACTTGAACAGACTCAGCTTGCTCAGCTTGTCGATGATCTCGCTGCCCTTGTTGGGTGGGCTGAGCATGACGATGTGACCGGCATTATGCAGGGGATGGTGCTGTAAATAGTACCTGACCAGGATGCCGCCCATGGAATGGGTAACAAAATGAATCTTTTCCGTGTGTTTTGCTTCGCAGTGCCGGATGGCTGGCGCCAGACATTTGCCAGCCAGCTTCTCGATGGGCATCCGTGTCGAAGGGTAGTTGACATTGACGGTCTGATAGCCGGCCTGCTGGATCTTCCTTTCCATTTTCTTCATGGAAAGCCAGCTCCTGGCCAGGCCATGGAGTAGAATGACACATTCGTGTGTTTTATCTGGCATCTTTATCCTGGCATCATTGCGGCAGTGCTGCCTTGATGCAACGCAACACCCCATAATCATACTGTCCATCCAGAGCCTCGTAGATGGGCTTGAGGCGGCGGCCATTGTCACCCAGAACCAGCAACAGGTTTTCGATGAGTGTCAGTTCCTTTTCATCGATAGCGACAACCTCGCGCAGGGGGATCTTTCCTGCTTCGATGGCCTGAGCCAGGTGACCATAGACCGTGGTGGGTTTGAGATCCCGTTGCCGGGCAATGCTTTCCACATCCATGCCGAGACGAAACAGCTGCAGGCTTTCTTCGGTGGTGTCGGTGACTCCGGTTTCAGTCTGTTCGATGTGTCGCCTGATCACTTCGAGAAAAGCCTCACCATAGTTGTCCCGCTTGCGTTCACCCACTCCGGAGATACGCAACAACTGCTCGGCCGTGGTGGGCTGCCTTTCCAGCATTTCCATCAGGGTCGCATCATGGAAGATCACATACGGTGGCACATCCAGCTCTCTGGCAAGTGTGCTGCGGCACTCGCGCAAGGCCTCCCACAGGCTGCTGTCGGTGGCAGCAATATTGTGATCACGGCGGCCACGGCGAGTGGCTTTTTCTGGCTTGCGTTCCTTGCGCAACATCAGCCGGGTCTCGCCGCGCAGCACTTCACGACAGCTTTCACTCAGATGCAGGCCACCATGGCCCTGGATATCGACTGTCAGCAGATTGCGTGCAATCAACTGACGAAACACGCTGCGCCACTGACTGTTGTCCAGCTCCTTGCCAATCCCGTAGACACTGAGGCGGTCATGGCCAAACTGGCGAATACGCGCCATGTCCTTGCCAAGCAACACATCGATGAGGTAGTTGACGCCAAAACGCTGGCCGGTGCGATGCACACAGGACAGGGCCTTCTGTGCCACCTCGGTGGCATCCCAGGTTTCCACCGGACTCAGGCAGGTATCACAGTTGCCACAGGGCTCATCAAGATGATCACCAAAGTAGGCCAGCAGTGCCTGGCGGCGGCAGCCGGTCAGCTCGGCAAAACCGAGGATCGACTCCAGCTTGAAGCGTTCGATGCGCTTGTGGGTCTCGTCGGCTTCGGAGGATTCAAGCATCTGCCGCAGGGTAATAATGACGTCTTGCAGGCCATAGCTCATCCAGGCATCGGCCGGCAGGCCATCACGGCCGGCCCGGCCGGTTTCCTGGTAGTAGGCTTCCAGGCTCTTGGGCAAATTGAGGTGGGCCACGAAGCGCACATCGGGCTTGTCGATGCCCATGCCAAAGGCAATGGTCGCAACGATGATCACACCGTCTTCCTGCAGAAAACGCATCTGGTGCTTCTGCCGCATCTCGCCAGGCAGACCCGCATGGTAGGGCAGGGCAGTGAGCCCCTTGCTCGTCAGCCAGTCGGCAATCTGTTCCACCCGCTTGCGTGACAGGCAGTAGACGATGCCACATTCCCCTTCGTGTTCGTTGCGTATGAAGCGCAACAGGGCTTCACGGGCATTGTTCTGTACCTGGCTGATGCGGTAACGGATGTTGGGCCGGTCGAAGCCACTGATGTACTTTTCGGCCTGGTGCAGGTTGAGCCGCGCAATGATGTCCTGGCGAGTGGTTTCATCGGCGGTGGCGGTCAGGGCAATGCGCGGCACCTGGGGAAAGCGTTCGTGCAGAATCGACAGCTGGATGTACTCGGGACGAAAGTCATGTCCCCACTGGGACACGCAATGGGCTTCGTCGATGGCAAACAGGGCAATCTCGATCTGTTCCAGCAACTGCAGGAAGCCGGCTGTCACCAGTCGCTCCGGCGCCACATAGAGCAGATCCAGCTCGCCCCGGCGCAGCTGGCTTTCCACCTGTCGGGCCTCGTCCAGGGCGAGGCTGGAATTGAGAAAGGCCGCGCGCACCCCGTTTTGCTGCAGGGCACTGACCTGATCGTGCATCAGGGCAATGAGGGGAGAAACGATGATGCCCACGCCGTCACGCAGCATGGCCGGGATCTGGTAACACAGGGACTTGCCGCCACCGGTGGGCATCAGCACCACGGCATCGCCTCCATCGACCAGATGATTGATCACCTCCTGCTGGGGAGGGCGGAAGGCATCGTAGCCAAACACGGTTTGCAGCAGATTGAGGGCGGATTCGGACATGGTGCAGGCTTGGTTATTGTCTTGATTTCATTTGCAGGGCAAGGCCGCAATTCTACCCGATTTCCTGTTCCGGCGAAGGGCTTTGTGACCCGCAGTGAACCGGACCGGTCAATTGGCAAGATCAAACCGAATTCATGGTGTCCTGCTGAACCAATTGTAATAGAATGCGGTCCATTCGAATCCAGAACCACGAAAACTGACCTAATTCAGGGAGCATCTTCATGCACAAGATCACTGTCATCGGCGCCGGCTTTGGTGCATTGACTGCGGTAGAAAACCTTCGCAAACTAGACAGCACGGCAGAAATCACCCTCATTGCCCCCAATGACGAGCTGCTCTACGCCCCCAGCCTCATCTGGATCCCATCCCGGCTGCGCAGCGCCGATGATCTGCGCATTCCGCTCAAAGGTCATCTGGACAAGCTCAACATCCACTACCACAAGGGCAGCGTCACCGGCCTGTCGGACAATGGCCGCACGGTTCATACGGACAATGGCGATGTCAGCAACGACGGCCTGATCATCGCCAGCGGTGGCCGTTTCATCAAGAAACTGCCCGGCATCGAGCATGCCCTGACCATCTGTGAAGGCCTGCCCGCGGCCGAAGCCATGCGTGACAAACTCGAAGCCATGGACGGGGGCACCCTGGCCTTCGGCTTTGGCGGCAATCCCAAGGAACCCACTGCCGTACGTGGCGGCCCCATGTTCGAACTGCTGTTCGGCACTGAAACCCTGTTGCGCAAACAGGGCCGGCGCGACAAGTTCAAGTTCGTCTTCTTCAGCCCCGCCCCCAAACCCGGCGTACGCCTGGGCGAAAAGGCCGTGGGCAAACTGCTGCAACACATGAAAAAACGCAACATCGAAACCCACCTGGGCCACAAGATGGTCGGCTTCGAAGCCAACAAGGTCAAGACCGAAGGTGGGGAATTCGAAGCTGATCTGATCATGTTCATGCCCGGCCTCACCGGTCCGGCCTGGATCGCCGATGCCGGCCTGACCCTGTCCGAAGGCGGCTTCATCAAGGCCGACAGGCATGCCAGGGCCGTGGGCACCGAGCGTATCTACGTCGCCGGCGACAGCGGCAGCTTCGAAGGCCCCGACTGGATGCCCAAGCAGGCCCACATGGCCGACCTGCAGGCCGAAACCGCCGCAAAGAACCTGCTCGCCGAACTCGACGGCAAAAAAGCCGATGCCCGCTTCAAGGTGGAACTGGTGTGCATCATCGACACCAACGAAAAAGGCATCCTCGTCTACCGCAGCGAAAACCGCTCCCTCGTCACCCCCCCATGCCGCCTGCTGCACTACGCCAAACGCTTCTTCGAAGGCTGGTACTTGCGCAAGTTCAGATAAAGGCAGATACAAGCTTAAAGATTCAAGATAAAAGGGAAACCCGCCTGTGCTGGAACGACAACCCCGTCATGCCAGCACAGGCTGGCATCCAGAGATGGCCGGGGCGTGGAAACGTTGCTGTTCGCTGATGCCGCCATAGATCCGTGGCAACGAAAAACCCCATACCCCGCACCACCCCTGCCTGGGTTCCAGCCTTCGCTGGAACGACATTTCCCACTTTCATCTTTTATCTTGAGTCTTGTATCTATCCCCTTCCTAATCAGCCCTCATCCCGCGCAACACGACAACTGACTCACGTCCTTGCTGAAGGTCTGGGCGGTGAGCTTGAGACCTTCGACCATGGTCAGGTAGGGGAACAGCTGATCCGCCAGTTCCTCGATGGTCATGTGATGCCGCATGGCCAGGGCGGCGCTCTGGATGATTTCGCCGGCCTGACTGGCCAGGATCTGGCAGCCGATGATGTGGCCGGTGTGTTTTTCGGCTACCAGCTTGATGAAGCCGCGCGTATCGAAGTTTGCCAGGGCGCGGGGGACGTTTTCCAGATCCAGCTTACGGCTTGCCACGTCCAGGCCCTGATCACGGGCCTGTTTTTCGCTGAGACCCACACTGGCCACCTGGGGCTCGGTGAATACCACCGTGGGCAATACGGACAGATCGAGCGTCGCATCACCGCCGGTCATGTTGATGGCGGCGCGGGTGCCGGCGGCGGCGGCCACGTAGACGTACTGCGGCTGATTGGTGCAGTCACCGGCGGCATAGATGTGTTCCACGCTGGTGCGCATATGATCGTCGACAAGGATGCGGCCATGGGCTTCCGTTTGCACCCCGGCCTTGTCCAGATCCAGCGCCGCGGTATTGGCCGAGCGGCCGGTCGCGACCAGCAGCTGATCGCCTTCGACACCACCCTCGGTCGTCTGCACCACAAACCGCCCGGCATCGTGGTGCACCTTCAGGACCCGGGTATGGCTCAGGATGGTGATACCCTCCTGCTCGAATACGTTTTTCAGCTCCTCGCCGAGCGCCTCGTCTTGCCTGGAAAGCAGCGTACTGCGGGCAAGGATCGTTACCGTCGCACCGAGATGACGAAAGGCCTGGGCCAGTTCCAGGGCAACCACCGAGGCACCGAGCACGATCAGGTGTTGCGGGAGACGTTCGGACAGCAGGGCTTGCGTGGAGGTCCAGTAAGGGGTGTTCTTGAGGCCCGGCACCTTCGGCAGTGCCGCACTGGCGCCGGTGGCAAGCAGGATCCGATCTGCATGGACGGCCTTTTCACTGCCATCCGGGGCGGTCACGATCAGGGTGTTGCGATTCAGAAACCGGGCCATGCCCCGGATCAGCTCGATATGGGGCTGGCTGTCCAGAATGCTTTCGTACTTGGCATGACGCAGTTTGTCCACCCACTGCTGTTGCTGGCGCACCATGGCCCCGCGATCGATGACTGGCGTGTTAAACGGCAGGCCCTCGACACCGTGATGGGTCTGCAGGTGGACCAGCGTTGCTCCCCGAATCAGGATTTTCGAGGGAACGCAGCCGATGTTGACGCAGGTGCCGCCAATCACCTCGGCCGCTTCGATGAGCGTCACCCGTGCACCTTGCTCTGCGGCCTTGATGGCGGCGGCAAAGGAGGCCGAGCCGGTGCCGACGATGGCAATGTGCAACGGACTGTTTGCATCACCCGAACGGGGCTGCTCATCGCTGTTTTCCAGCTTGCCGTGATAGCCACTGGCTTCGATGGCTTCGAGCAAACGTGCCTCGTCCACTTCGCCGGTAGTCTCGACCCTGGCCATGGCATGGTCATAGGAGACTTGTGCCTGTACACCGGGCAGGGCGTTGAGGGTAGCTTCGGCATGGCTGGCGCAGCCATTGCAGGTCATGCCGGTGATGTGGATATTGATCACGGGCATCAGTGATTTTCCCTTGCAGTGGATGGATAGCCGACATTGGCCGTGGCACGGATCAGGGCCTCGACACCGGTTTTGTCCGGATCGGAGGTTACGGTGGCCGATTTGCTGTCGAAGTCGGCTTCCACCTTGCTGACGCCAGGCACTTTTTCCAGTGCCTTGCGAATGGTGATGGGGCAGAACTTGCAGGTCATGCCGGGCACATTGAGAATGACGATCTGACTCTGGGCTGCCCTGGCCACCGGCATGAAGGCGCTCACCAACAACAGGTTGAAGGTAAAAACAAACAGAATTTTTCTTAACATGACAAGGGCTCCTGATACGATGGGGTTTCTGCCGGTTTGCAACCGGCTTCATTCAAGAAAATACAGGCCATACCAGGGAAAAGTGAGCAGGGCGATCAGTACCACACTGACAAGCCAGAAAATAATCCGCTGGTTACGCAAGGCAGGCGTGATGGCGCAGGCATCATCCGGCGCACATTGCCGGGGTATGAGATAAAGTTTCCGAAACGCCAGAAACAGAAACAGCAGGGTGATGCCGATAAAGATCGGTCGATACGGCTCCAGGGCGGTCAGATTGCTGATCCAGGTGCCGCCCACGCCCAGCGTCAACAACACCAGCGGACCGATGCAACACAGCGAAGCCCCAATCGCAGCTAGACCCGCCGCGATGCTGCTGGCCAGCACAGAGCGGTCTCTTTCGTTTTTAACAGGTCGGCTGGACATCTTCTTCACTCCCGATATACCTCGATTCATGGCTGAGCCTTCCAACTTCCTCCCCCAAGGAGAGGGCCGGGGTGAGGGGAGCCCAATTCAGGCAACAGCCTGGGAAGCTCTGAATCATTCACCCCTGAATTATCAGAGCGCGAAAAATGAAAAGTGCGATTTTCGTTTTCCTGCAAAATCAAACGCTTGTCGTGTTTGATTTTGGCGGCACTTCCCTGTGTCGCGGGAACGGAAAACGCGGTTTCCCGTTCCCTCACATTTTCAATGACTTGCAAACATTGAAAATGACGGT
>JAJRYG010000013.1 GCA_024275915.1 Gammaproteobacteria bacterium | reverse complement strand
CCTCACGCAGCTTGCGGGCAGTGACCGGTGCCGACAGTGTTCCACAGATTTTCATCGGTGGAAAACGGATTGGCGGTGCCGATGATCTCGAGAAGTATCTGGCCTGATTTGCCAGCAGCAGGAAACGCTGAAAAAGACAACTCAGCCTGTTTCTCAGTGAAGAGAATCAGGCTGGGTTGTTGATATTACAGAAATGATCTGCAGGGAAGGATGTCTAGCTATTTGGCGTCACGTTCGTCGCCTGCATACCCTTGGGGCCTTTTTCTGCTTCGTAACTGACAGACTGCCCTTCACTCAGGGTCTTGTAACCACTGCTTTGTATCGCCGAATAATGAACAAAGACATCTTCACCACCATCTGACGGGGCAATAAAACCAAACCCTTTTGAATTATTGAACCACTTAATTGTGCCATTCAGCATTTCTCCACCCTCTTAACTATTATTTGGAATAAAACAATACTGCATTTCCAATTCGGGAAGTTGCACTGTCAGTCAACAGACCCCGTGACATACCTTACCGCTCAATCAGAAAAACAATTCATAAACAGTATAGCCAAAGTACTAGACATGTTAACTGGAATGGGAATAATTCATAATAAAGACTTATCTTTATTAAAATATCAGAATTTACTGAATCACGAGTGGCGAAAAAGGCAGATACTTAAGGTTCAAGATACAAGTAAAACACAACGCCGCTGTCATTATAGCGCAGGCTGGAGCAGAGTGACGAGGAGCAGGGCCAGGTGGCAGCGAACGACGTTGGTGCAAAGCTCAATCCTCCCTGGATGGCCAGCCTTCGCTGGTATGACGGTGGAAGGCAGGTGCAAGGTTCAGGATACAAGTCCATCGAGCCGTGGCGAAGCCACACTCCCCCCTTTCCTCTTGTATCTTTATCTGGGGTGAGTTCTGCCTTGTGCTCCAGTTGTCACTCGTCACAACTCATTCAGGCTTGTAAATTTCCACACCCTGCTCGCGGAACTCGCGGGCCTTTTCATCCATGCCTTTTTCAAACGCCACGTCCACGCTGTCGAGTCCCTGTTTGTCGGCATATTCACGCACTTCCTGGGTGATTTTCATGGAGCAGAAGTTGGGGCCGCACATGGAGCAGAAGTGGGCGACCTTGTGCGCCTGCTTGGGCATGGTTTCGTCATGGAAGGCCTGGGCACGGTCCGGATCCAGGCCGATGCTGAACTGGTCCTGCCAGCGAAATTCGAAGCGGGCCTTGGACATGGCGTTGTCACGGATCTGTGCGCCGGGATGCCCCTTGGCCAGATCCGCTGCGTGGGCGGCGATCTTGTAGGTGATGATGCCTTCCTTGACGTCGTCACGATTGGGCAGGCCCAGGTGTTCCTTGGGGGTGACGTAGCAGAGCATGGCGGTGCCGTACCAGCCGATCATGGCGGCGCCGATGGCCGAGGTGATGTGATCGTAGCCGGGGGCGATGTCGGTGGTCAGCGGCCCCAAGGTGTAGAAGGGTGCTTCCTTGCAGACTTCCAGTTGCTTGTCCATGTTTTCCTTGATCATGTGCATGGGCACATGGCCGGGACCTTCGATGATGGTCTGGACGTCATGTTTCCAGGCGATCTCGGTCAGCTCGCCCAGGGTTTCCAGTTCGGCAAACTGGGCCTCGTCGTTGGCATCGGCCACCGAGCCGGGACGCAGGCCATCACCCAGTGAGAAGGACACGTCATAGGCCTTCATGATTTCACAGATGTCCTCGAAATGGGTGTAGAGGAAGTTTTCCTTGTGATGGGCCAGGCACCACTTGGCAAGGATGGAGCCACCTCGGGAGACGATGCCGGTGAGCCGTCTGGCGGTCATCGGCACGTAGGCCAGGCGCACACCGGCATGGATGGTGAAGTAGTCCACGCCCTGCTCGGCCTGTTCGATGAGGGTATCGCGGAACAGCTCCCAGGTCAGTTCCTCGGCCTTGCCATCGACCTTTTCCAGGGCCTGGTAGATGGGCACGGTACCAATGGGTACGGGCGAGTTGCGGATGATCCACTCTCGGGTCTCGTGGATGTTCTTGCCGGTGGACAGATCCATGATGGTGTCAGAGCCCCAGCGAATGCCCCAGGTCATCTTGTCCACTTCTTCCTCGATGGACGAGGTGACGGCCGAGTTACCCAGGTTGCCGTTGATCTTGACCAGAAAATTGCGGCCGATGATCATCGGCTCCAGCTCGGTGTGATTGATGTTGGCGGGAATGATGGCACGGCCACGGGCCACTTCGTCGCGCACGAATTCGGCGGTGATCTCGGCGGGCAGGCTGGCGCCCCAGCTGTGGCCCGGGTGCTGTTCGGCGAGCAGTTCCCGGTATTGATCCAGGCGCATGTTCTCGCGAATGGCCACGTATTCCATTTCCGGCGTGATGATGCCTTTTCGGGCATAGTGCATCTGGGTCACATTGGCCCCGGCCCTGGCCTTGCGTGGCTGGCGCTTGTGATGCTCGAAACGCAGGCCATCGAGCTCGGCATCACGGGCACGCTGAAGGCCGTATTTGGAGGTCTGCTCGGCCAGGATCCGGGTGTCACCGCGTTCTTCGATCCAGGGCGTACGGATATCCGCCAGGCCCTTGCGAATATCGATGGTCACCTCCGGATCCGTGTAGGGGCCGGAAGTATCGTACACGGTGATGGGCAGATTGGGTTCGCTGCCCTTTTCGGTAATGGTGTCGGTCAGGGTGATTTCCCGCATGGGCACGCGGATGTCGGGCCGGCTGCCCTGTACATGGATTTTTCGGGAACTGGGGTAGGGTTGAATCGAGGCATCGTCGATGCTGGCGGTTTTACTCAGAAATTCGTCGGGGATGGCGCTCATGATCATGGATCCTGTTTAATGTGGCTGGGCGAACAACCGGCAGTTGGGGAAACAAACAGGCCCAGGCGCCTTTGCGGAAATATATCGAGAATGGCCCGCCTGGTACCGCAGTCCCTACGCCGATGTTAGCCGGTTCAGGTTCAAAGGGTCTCTCTCAGCCCCCGTGGCTTCAGGCCCGGGGCACCCCTCGCAGTCAGACAAATACGTTAATCCAATACTCGGGTATTTGCAAGGTATCCCCCTCCCGGGCAGGGCAAGTGCATGCTACCTCATATACGGTTAGCAGGCTGTTGAAAAACGCCGTTATTCGACAGCCTGTGTGCGGTGCAGGGAAGCACCGCCATTTTCAATGACCACAAGTCATTGAAAATGTGAGGGAACGGCAAACCACGTTTGCCGTTCCCGGGTTGAAAAAGGCCAGGAAAGGGCTTTTTCAACATCCTGTTAGTGGCCGGTGCAAGTGATTGATTTCAGTGTCTGCCGCAGGGACGTGGCAGTCAAGTCGACAGGGATGTCTTCACGACGTCTGAATATCAACCACTTGCACCGGCCACAAGGTGAGTATGTGCTCGCCCTGCCCGGGAGGGGGAGAAATGGGCCGCAGTGCTTGTCAAGACCGGGCAAAGACCGTAATCTTGATGTTTCCTCCATTTGCATGAGCGGACAAAAGCCATGAGCGAGACGAATCTGGAACGGGCCCGGTTCAACATGATCGAACAGCAGATCCGACCCTGGGAAGTGCTGGACGAACGGGTGCTCAACCTGCTCGACGAGATGCCACGGGAAGACTTCGTCCCTCCCGAGTGCCGCAATCTTGCCTACATGGACATCTCCATCCCCATCGGCAAGGGCCAGGTCATGCTGCCGCCCCGTGTCGAAGCCCGCCTGCTGCAGGCCCTGAACCCCCAGCCTGGTGACAAGGTGCTGGAAGTCGGTACCGGCAGCGGCTATCTGACCGCCCTGCTGGCGCGAATGGCAGATCATGTCTACAGCGTGGAAATCGATCCGGAGCTGAGCCAGAGCGCGGCAGAAAAACTGGCCGAGCATGGCATCAGGAATGTCACCCTGGAAGTGGGAGATGCCGCCCGTGGCTGGAGTGAACACGAACCCTACGATGCCATCATCCTCACCGGCTCGACCCCCATCCTCGATGAGAACTTCCAGTACGATCTGGCCATTAACGGTCGCCTGGTCGCCATCGTTGGTCAGTCCCCGGCCATGCAGGCACGGCTCATAACCCGCCAGGGTCCCTCCGGCTGGTCCGAGGAAGTGCTGTTCGAAACCGATGTGCCCGCCTTGCGCAATGCGCCGGAACCGGAAAAATTCCAGTTCTGATCCCGGTCACCCTGTTTGCGGAACCTCACTCCACGCGAGCTCAAGGCGCTCATCGACGCAAAGGACGGCGGCCCGTTTCTGCTCGATGTGCGGGAGCACTGGGAATTCGAGCACTGCCATATCGATGGTTCGGTACTCATCCCCATGGGACAGATCCAGTACCACCTCGATGAACTGGCCGACGACCGACCGATTGCCGTGATCTGCCACCATGGCATTCGCAGCCGCCACATCGCCATTTACCTGCAAAGCCAGGGGTTTGGCGATGTCATCAATCTTGCCGGCGGGGTGGCGCGCTGGGCCGACGACATCGACCCATCCATGCCACGTTACTGATTTTCGGAGATCCGCACATTCCGGGCTCAGGTCCCTGCCTACTTTTCTCTCGGCTGGGGTATAATCAGCGCAAATCTGCGACCTGGCTGAAGCATTCGGCCCGTCGAGCCTCATTATTGTTCTGTGGTTTCATATTTTTAAGGAAGAGAAATACCATCATGCGTAAACTTCTGATTGCACTGCCCTTTGCCCTGCTGACCGCCATACCGGCCCAGGCCGAGGATCTCGAACAGGTTTATCAACTGGCATTGAAAAGCGACCCGACCTTTCTGGCCGCCGAACAGCAGTTCATGGCCAGCCAGGAAATTCGCAACCAGGCCTTCTCCCTGTTCCTGCCGGCCCTGAACCTGAATGCCAACTACAACAACATCAACCAGGACTATGAGAAACTCGACAAGTTCGACTACAACAGTTACGGCGCCGGCCTGAACCTGAACCAGCTCATCTATGACAACGCCTATTTCGTGCAATACAAGCAGGCCGGCTACCAGGTCGCTCAGGCCGCGGCCCAGTTCAACAGTGCCGCACAGGATCTCATCGTCCGTACTTCCCAGGCCTACTTCGATGTACTGGCCGCCTACGACAACCTGACCTTCACCGAGGCAGAAGAAAAATCCATTTACGAGCAGCTGGTACAGACCAAGCAGCGCTTCGAGGTGGGCCTGACGGCGATCACCGACGTGGCCGAAGCCCAGTCCCGTTACGATCAGACCCGCGCCCAGTCCATTGCCGCACGGAACCTGCTGGCGGTCAGCCGTGAAAGCCTGCGCGCCATCATCGGCGTCTACCCGGACAAACTGGCCCTGCTGACCAAGGACATCCCCCTGGTCAAGCCCACTCCGGAAAATGTGGATGAATGGGCAAAGATTGCCCAGGAGAGCAGCCTGACCCTGCTGGTGGCGGAAAAGGCCCTGCAGATTGCCAAGGAAGAAGTCAGACGCCAGCGTTCCGGCCATCTGCCCACCCTCAATCTGGTGGCCAGCGCCAATTATTCGGACTCGGACCGACAGAGCGCCTTTTCCTTCATTACCGGCAACTCGCTCAACGACAACCGCATCGGCCTGCAACTCAAGGCTCCCATCTACCTGGGTGGCCGGGTGTCATCCCTGACCCGACAGGCCGCCTATACCTATCAACAAAGCCGCGAGCTGTACGAAAAAAGCCGCCGCCTCACCGACCAGCAGACCCGCACCTCCTACCTGAATGTGCTCAGCAACATCAGCCAGGTTCAGGCCTTCAAGCAGGCCCTCAAGTCCACCCGCACCGCGCTCAAGGCCACCGAAGCCGGCTACGAGGTAGGTACCCGTACCTCGGTGGATGTACTCAACTCCCGCCGTGAGGTCTACCGCGCCGAACGGGATTACGCCAAGTCACGCTATCTCTATATCCTCGACACCCTGCGTCTGCGTCAGGCGGCGGGTATCCTCACAGACGAAGCGGTTGTTGCCATCAACAAGTGGCTGAAATAATTCGTGGCCCAGCATGGACACGGTCTGCTTGACCGTCAGAACAGTGTGCTGGTGGTCATCGACATCCAGGAACGCCTGCTCGGCGCCATGCCCGAGCAGCCCCGCAAGCAGTTGCTGAAAAATACCGGCATCCTCATCGAGGCCGCCGGTGAACTGGACATCCCTGTCCTGCACACGGAACAGTATCCGAAAGGACTGGGCAAGACCGACACCCGCTTGCAGGCCGCCTTGCCCGACCGGACGGCCCATGAAAAAACCTGCTTTTCCTGCCAGCAGGCCAAAAGCTTTGCCGAGGCACTGGCCGGCCTGAAACACCGCCAGGTGGTGCTCACCGGCATGGAATCCCACGTCTGTGTGCTGCAGACCGCCATCGAACTGCGCCAGGCCGGTTACACAGTGTTCGCGGTCGAAGATGCCATGGCCTCCCGTCGCCATTCTCACCACAAGAATGCCTTGCAGCGCCTGCCTCAGAACGACGTGGACATCAGCAATGTCGAGTCGGTGCTGTTCGAGTGGCTGCGTGATGCCAGCCACCCGGCCTTTAAGATGCTTTCGGCATTGATCCGCTGACCCGGGCCTGCAGTTCCCTCTCCTTCCCCATGTCCGGCACCAACAACAGCTTCGATTACCGCCCCTTTGTGGCCCCAAAATACTGGCCCACCTGGTTTGGCTTCGGCCTGCTTCGGCTGTCCATCCTGCTGCCCTATCCGGTCCTCATCCTGCTGGCCGACATGCTCGGCAGCCTCGGCTATGCCCTGATGCCTGCACGCAGGCGCATTACCCGTGCCAACCTGCGGGCCTGCTTTCCCGACAGATCCGCCAGACAAATCCGCCGCCTGAGCCGACAAAGCTTCTGTTCAGCCACCGCCTCGATATTCGAATCGGCCCTGGCCTGGTGGGCCAGCGACGCCAGACTGAAAAAACTCTATCGGATCGAGGGGCTGGAGAACGTCCAGCTGGCCCAGGAGCAAGGCAAGGGGATCCTGCTGCTGGGCGGCCACTACACCACGCTGGAGATCAGTGGCCGCCTGCTGGCCTATCACCTCGATGTCTATCCCACCTACAAACCGGCCCACAACAAGCTGTTCGAAGCGGTGATGACCCACGCCCGCCGTCATGCCAACAAGGGCCTGCTGGAAAGCCGCGACATGCGCGGCATCATTCGCTGCCTGAAACAGAATCAGACAGTGTGGTATGCGCAGGATCAGGACTTTGGCCATTACAGCTCGGTGTTTGCCCCTTTCATGGGCGTACCGGCCTCCACCCTCACCCTCACCTCCCGGCTGGCCAGGACCTCGAAAGCGCCGGTGCTGCCGTTCTATTCCGAACGCCTGCCCGGAGGACAGGGCTACCTGCTGCGTATCGGCAAACCGCTGGCTGATTTTCCCAGTGGTGACGACGTGCGTGATGCCACCGCGGTCAATCAGGCCATCGAAGAACAGGTGCGCCGCACCCCCGAGCAATACCTGTGGGGCCACCGGCGCTTCAAGACCCAGCCCAAGGGCATGCCCCAGCTGTATCGGCCCCGTCGCGACAAACGCCTGCGCCGCTACAGCCGCTTGCTGGGTCTGCTGGCCATCCCTGCCGTGTTCTATACGGGCTGGCAGGCCTGGAAGGCCCGTTCCGGCCCGTACTTCCGCGAACGCCTGGGACTGGGCCAGTTTCCCTCCGGCCCCTTCGACATCTGGCTGCACGCCGCGTCGGTGGGTGAGGTCAATGCGGTGATACCATTGATCAAGCTGATGCGGGCGCGGTACCCGCAGCTGCGCCTGCTGCTGAGTGTCAACACCCCCAGTGGCCAGGCCACCGCCATCAAGGCCCTGCCAGCCGACATTCCCTGCCATTTCCTGCCCATCGACTGGCAGTTTGCCGTGGAGCGTTTCATCAGGCAGATCCGTCCCCGCTGTGCCCTGATCGTGGAAACCGAGATCTGGCCCAACCTCTACCTGCATACGCATTACCTGGGCATCCCCACGCTCATCATCAATGGCCGCCTGTCAGCAAAAACCTTCGAGGCACCGGAGATCATTCGGGGTCCCCTGAGCCGAACCATGGAATCCATCTATATGGTATTGGCGCGCAGTGAGGAAGATGGCGAGCGCTTCATCAGGATGGGCCTGGATGACCGCAACCTCAGGATCATGGGCAACCTCAAGTTTGCCTCCGAGGCCGGACCGCAGGCGGTAACGGCCTTTGCAACAGACCAGCCCTATGTGCTGGCCGCTTCGACCCGGCCCGGCGAGGAAAAATACATCGTCCAGTGCTGGCAAAAACTGGCGCTTGATGAACACCTGCTCATCATCGTGCCACGACACCCCAGGCGAAAAGAGGAAATACTGGCCGATCTGGCCAGCCTGGGAAACCCACCCCGGGTGCGCAGCCAGGGTGAACAGCCCGATGCCGACAGCCGGATCTACCTGGCCGATACGTTTGGGGAATTGCCCGCTTTCATCAAGGGCAGCGAGCTGGTCATCATGGGAGGCTCACTGCAGGACTTCGGTGGCCAGAACATCATCGAGGTGGCACGACTGGGCAAGGCGGTGATCTTCGGTCCGCACATGGACAACTTCAAACAGGAAGCCGAATTGTTCATCGAGCACGAAGCAGGCATGCAGGTGAAGGATCAGGGCCGGCTTTGTCAGGCCATTGCCGAGTTGCTGTCGGATCCGGCCCGTGCCCAGCAGATGGGCATCAACGGCCAACAGCTCATCGAGCAGATGAGCCACGTTCATGAACAATACCTTGCCGAGCTGGAAAGGCAGTTACCGACGGTTTTTCATTCCAGTCCCGAAAGGGAATAACCGGCCAGCAGGTTGGCCCAGTCCTGCTCGGCAAAGTGAAAGCGGGTCTGGCCGGCCTTGAGCTTGTCCAGTGAACGACGCAGACGAGCCAGGTTTTCCTGTTGCCATTTGTGACGGGGCCGCCTGAGCCTGCCACGGTCGAAATCGATGAGATAGAAACGCCCACCGTCGTCGAGCATGACATTGTTGGCATTGAGATCCGCATGCCAGATCCCCTTTTGATGAAACCGCCGCAACAGGCTGCCCAGTGCCTGCCAGTAACCTTCGGCCAGGGCATGGCGGCCCAGCTCATCAGCCAGCGTCGTGGCCCGGGGAATGCGCAGGGTCATGATGTCCGCCGTATAGGTCAGGCCATGGCGCAATATCTGCGCGGCCACCGGGTGCGGTACCGGCAAGCCCATGTCACGCATCCTTGCCAGCAACTGCCACTCACGCCAGGCCCGGGTTTGCTTCAACCCCAGCCAGGCATAACGTTCCTTCGAATAACGGGCGATGAGCCCACCACGCAGATAATGGCGCAACACGTAGTCACGGCCATCATGCTGAATGAAGAAGGTCGTACCACGACCCTCGGCAAAACCGACGATGGCACTGCGATCGGCCCAGTATTTTGCCGTAAACGCCAGCAAATCGGGATTCTCAACAAAGTCCGCATCGTATAGGATGTAGCCATGCTGACGCTTGATCAATTCTGCTTTCATCGATGTCCTTGCCGTTGACCCGACCACCGGAGTCACTGTGCCTGTTGCGCCTCTCGGCGGTGGGGGATGTCTGCCATGCCCTGCCCGTGATACGCAGCCTGCAAAAGGCCTGGCCGCAGACCCGCCTCACCTGGGTCATCGGCAAGCAGGAACACAGCCTGCTGGCGGGCATGGAAGATGTCGAGTTTATCATCTTCGACAAGTCGGCGGGAATCAGCGCCTACCGGGAACTGAAAAGGCAGATGCGGGGCCGGCACTTCGAGGTGCTGTTACACATGCAGATGTCCCTGCGCGCCAGCCTCGCCAGCCTGCTCATCCCGGCCAGGATCAGGCTGGGCTTCGATCGCCAGCGCGCCAACGACCTGCAATGGCTGTTCACCAACCACAAGATCCCCCATCGCGACAGGCAACATGTGGTAGACAGTTTCTTCGGCTTCATCGAAACCCTGGGAGTAAGGGATCGGCAGCTCGAATGGAACATCCCCGTCAGTGAGCAGGATCGGCAGACCGCCCAGACCATGCTGCCGAACCGACCCTGTGCCGTGATCAGCCCCTGCTCCAGCCAGGCCTACCGCAACTGGAGCATCGACCGCTATGCCAGCATTGCCGACTACCTGAACGAGACACACGGCCTGGACGTGGTGCTCACGGGCGGGCCCAGCGCAATAGAAAGGGAATATGCAAACGGCATCTGTCGTCAGGCCCGGCACCGGCCCATCGACCTGGTTGGCAAGACCAGCCTGCCACAGCTGCTGGTGATCCTCGAACAGGCCCGTCTGGTCATCAGCCCCGACTCGGGCCCGGCCCACATGGCCACCGCCGTGCACACTCCCGTGGTCGGCCTGTACGCCACCACCAACCCCGACCGTGCCGGCCCCTATCTGTCCCTCCCCTGGGTCGTCAACCGTTACCCCGAAGCCATCGAGACAAAATACGGCAAATCCGTGGCTGAAGTCCCCTGGGGCACCCGGGTACGTGATGAAGGCACCATGGATCGGATTGCTGTTGATGACGTGGTTGAAAAAATCGAACAGGCGTTGACGCAAAACAGACCGTGACTCAAGCAAACCCGAGAAAAACCCGTTCCCATGGGCAACGAACAACATGAGGACATCATCCTCCCCTGCCTGGATGCCAGCCTGCACTGGCATGACCCTTTACCAGTGACAACTGACAAGCCTGAAATTACCCTCGTCACCGGGTGTGCGTTACACCCTCAACGCCAGCACACCGGGAGCGCCGGCGTCTCACCGGCCATTTTACCGTCAATCCGGTTTATTTGAACAAACCCTCATCCGGCTTTTTCAGCTTTCCGGTAAGCAGTTTCAGCCGGCATTTCCAGTCGTAGAGTTTGCGCTGCAGTTGCATCGAAAGGGATGAAAGGAAATAACCCAGGTTCAGTTTGGAGGAAACGTCAGAAAACTTTTCATTTTGCGTATCCCGCTCACTGGTAATCGATGAAACAAGTTTTTCATTAACCGAAACCACATTGGGCATGAGGTAATAATAACCCGTGATCCCGTTGCTCCAGATGAAGGTCATTTGCACATCGATGGCGCGAATGGGTTTCTTGCAGTCAGCATGGAGTTTTCTCGCCCCTTCCAGGCTCAGCAGATAGGCATGAGCCCCCACGGCCTTGCCGGTAAACTCGACCAGGGAATATCCGTTCTTCTGTTCCTTCAGATAGGAATCGCGGTACTTGCCCGGTACCGAGCCGATATTGAGCATCTCCCAAGGGGTCTCGAACTGATCGATCAGATCGAAAACCTGCTTCAGATCCTGCTTGATCAGGGCATCATCCTCGAGGATCAGTGTACAGGGTATGGCTTCATCGACAATGCGCTTGTACAGGTTGAGATGACTGAGGTAGCAGCCGGATTCATTGGGCGACAGGGCCCGGCGGTAATTTCGGGTTACCGATGCATTGAATGCCTCCAGCTCCTGCTTGCCGAGATCCTTGCCGTACACGGCATCGACGATCTCGTATTCAAGTCCGTATGAAGACAATTGCTCTCCGATGGATTTCTGCCGCTCTTTTTCGTGCGGCAGACTGATGACAAATATTTGTAGCTGCATGAACCTGTCCTGTTGAATGACACCAAGGCCCGGCCAATGTCTGATCCAGACGAACTGGAGACGGGCGTCTGTCTGTGGGTAGACATGATATCACTGCTGCCCTGCAAAGTCGCAGCCTTGTCCCCTGCTCCCGGTCTTCCACAGGCAGGTAAAAGGCAACCATGGTTAGATTCCCGTTTTCAACAAGCGCCAAACCATGAACAAAAGATTCAACCCGATTGTTGCATGAACTTTTGGAGGCAGGGGGTTTGAGGACAGTATTTCAGGGTCGAGCGCAGGTTTTTCCTGCCTCAGCATCGCCCACCGAAATGTGAAGATTGGAAAAATCGAGCACGGCGCTGAAAATGCAAGGCATGGAATGCGCTCTGGTCTCCTGCGCCAAAAATTTATGCAACGATTGGCTTAATACTACAAGTTGGCTTAATGCACAGCAAGGATATGGTATACAATTCCAGTTCATCCCGCAGCAGGCCCGGCACACGTTGACAGGGGTTGATGCAAATGAAATCATGATCCTTGACCAGCGGTCGGACTCGATAAAACACCAGGGGTAAAGCAGACATCATGGAAAACTATCATCGCAAGCGCATTCTTGTCACCGGTGGCGCCGGCTTTCTGGGTTCTCACCTGTGTGAACGTCTGCTCAATGAGGGCCATGATGTGATATGCCTCGACAACATGTTTACCGGCCTGAAAGACAACATCATCCATCTGATGGACAATCATCGATTCGAACTGATTCGTCACGATGTCGTGATCCCGATTTTCGTCGAAGTGGACGAAATCTACAACTTGGCCTGCCCGGCGTCTCCCATCCACTATCAGTACAATCCCATCAAGACCACCAAGACCAGTGTCATGGGGGCCATCAACATGCTGGGCCTTGCCAAGCGCGTCAAGGCCCGTATTCTTCAGGCCTCGACCAGTGAAGTCTATGGTGATCCCGAGATTCATCCGCAAACCGAGGACTACTGGGGCAATGTCAACCCCATTGGGTTTCGCTCCTGCTACGATGAAGGCAAGCGCTGTGCGGAAACCCTTTGTTTCGATTATCACCGGGAAAACAAAGTCTCCATCAAGGTTGCCAGAATATTCAATACCTATGGCCCCAACATGCACCACAATGATGGCCGGGTTGTTTCCAATTTCATCGTCCAGGCCCTGAAAGGTCAGGACATCACCATCTATGGAGATGGCAATCAGTCCCGCTCTTTCTGCTATGTGTCCGAAATGGTCGATGCCTTCATTCGCTTCATGAACACCGATGACGAGTTCACGGGTCCCGTCAATCTTGGCAATCCCAATGAATTCACCATCAGGGAACTGGCCGAAAAGGTCATCGACATGACTGGCTCGAACGCCAGGATTATCTACAAGCCCCTGCCCCACGACGATCCCCGGCAACGCCAGCCCGATATCAGCCTGGCGAAGGAGAAACTCGGCTGGGAACCGCAAATCCAGCTGGCAGAAGGCCTGGAAAAAACCATCGCCTATTTCGAACAGCGCATCAAGGACGGCTTTGCCTGAGCCGGTGCCGGCTCAGTCATCTCCCGTGCCGGCATCCGGCCTCAGTACCTGTTCCAGTTGCCGGAAATGTTCCGTTTCACTGAACGTGGCATCGGCAAAGGCCTTGCCCTGTTCCGCCAGCCGCTGGCACAGCAACCTGCCCGTTGCCAGTTTTTCCAGTGCCGCTGCGAGCTCGGAAACATCCTCCGGCACGACCAGCAGACCAGTCTGCCCGTGCTGGATGATTTCCGGTACTCCGCCACAGTCGGTTCCGATCACGGCCACTCCTGCACGCATGGCTTCGATCAGGACCAGGCCGAAGGTTTCACACCGGGTTGCCAGCACCACCACGTCGAAGCAGGCCATGATGCGCTGCGGATCGGGATGCAGACCAAAATAGTGCACCTGCGAATCCAGTCCCTGTCTTGAAACATGATCCTTCAGCTGCTGAAAATACGCCTTGTCCATCACATGGCCATATAGCGCCACATTGATGATGAGGCCTTTTTTCCCGAGTCGTGAAATTGCCTCGACCAGCACATGCTGGCCCTTGCCTTTTTCGATGCGGCCAAACAGGGCCACGGTAAAAGAACGGTGGGTAAAGTTTTCCCGTATGGCCGCACAGGCTTCGGGGGCTGGCGCTACCGGCTCGGCAACCCCATGGTAGACAACCCTGATCCGTTCTTTTTCGATGGGCAGAAACTCAAGCGCATCCTGCTGCAGTTTTTTCGTGATCACCACAAGGGCATCGATATGCCGGTAGATGAAACGATGAAACAGATCATGCTTGGGGCGGGTCAGGGCCATGTGGCGGGTATAGACGATGCGGAGCTGGCGGCGGCTCAGTACCCTGGCCAGCACCACCAGGCTGACATCACCACGCCAGTGGATGTGGATGGTATCGATGCGGTACTGACGAAGGTAACGGGCTAGCTTGAATGCTGCCAGCAGGGGCAGGTTGCGGTTGAGTACGGAAAGAGGATCTCGGGAAATACCCTGCTCGGCCAGTTTGCTGTCGAGAAAACTGCCTTTTCGTACCATCACGTTGCAGGGCCGGCCCGTGTCGGCAAAATGCTGAATGACCTTGAGTGCGTAAAGTTCGAGCCCGCCATAGCCCGGGGCCAGACACAGTTCTAGTAAATTCATCGACGAATCCGTTGATCAGTGATTGCATTTCGCCAGTCGTTGCATAAATTTTCGGCGCAGGAGACCAAAGCGCCTTCCATGCCAGCCTTTTCAGTGCCATGTTCGATTTTTCCAATCCTTACACAGGCAGGGCTGTGTGCCGGTTGCAAAAACCTGCACCAACCCTGAAAATCCCGTCCTCAAAGCCCCTGCACGCGGAAATTTATGCAACAATTGGGTTTATTCTCAGGCTTGATAACATAGTACTCTACTTCTTTTTACAGCTGTCCGCCAATATGTCAAAAACAGCAAACCGGATCCTGGTCATTCGTGCTGGTCAGCTCGGTGACACGGTCTGTGCTTCCAGCATCATCGAACCCCTGCGCCATCATTATGGCCATGATGTGGTTATTGATTGGGTTGCCAAAGCAGGGATTGGTCAGGTCTTTTCCCGTGACTCGCGTATACACAGAATCTTCGAACTAAAGAACCGGCGTCTGCCTTTTGTTTTCAATCCGGCCAAGTTTCGCATCCTGCGTCATTCCTGGCAGCAACCCTACGATTTGATCGTCAACCTCGAACTGGGCAGCCTGTTCAACGATGTCATGCACCTGAGCCGGGCCCGGCAGAAAATCGGCATGCCCTACCGTTATTTTGCCGAACCGCCCGAAGCCCATGCAGTGGAAAACCTCAAACTCATCTACCGGTCGTTTCTCGATGACGAGGACATGGCGCTTGCCGAGCCCTCCTTGCGCGGTACGCCCCTGGCGGAGCTGAAAAAGAAGTACCCTCTGGCCAACGACTACCTGGTACTGGTTCCCGCCAACAGCCATCTGGGCAAGAAGAACCGCCCCAACTACCGGGCCTGGCCCATCGAACACTGGCAGACACTGATCCGCAAGCTCGACACCGCCGGGATGCCTGCCGTCATCATCGGCGGCCGGGGAGAAGAGGCCTTCTTCGCAAACTTATCGCCCCTGCCCGAGTCTGTCATCAATCTTGCCGGCAAGACGTCCTTTCCCGATCTGGTCGGCATCATTGCAGGAGCCCGTGGCGTGGTTTCCACCGACACCGGACCGGCACACATTGCCGCCGCCGTCGACACCCCGGTCCATGCCCTCATCGGCCCGACCAACTTCAAGCGCACCGGCCCCTATAAAACGTCAAGCAACCGGGTCGAGATCCTCAGCGCCAACCTGCCCTGCAGCCCCTGCTATCACACCCAGCGGCTGCTCGACTGCAAAAAGAACATCTGCATGGAAGCCATCCACCCCGACAGGGTTTTCGATGCCGTGATGCGGCTGTCCTGAACTGCGCCTTCAGTCTCCTGCCCGGCGGATCATGATCACCTTGCTGTATTTAACGAACACATGCATGCCCGACAGCAAGCTGACGACAATGCCGGGAAAACCGTCGAGAAAGCCACGCTTAATGAAGTAGGTCTTGAAGAAGGTCCAGAACCCGTGGCTAAAGGGGTCGAGCAGACTGACCTTCTTGCCCTTCTTGATGATTTCCCTGGCCCCTATTTCGGTAAAGGAATCGATGGTCTTCATGTGCTGGGAGATGCTGTCGAAGGAATAATGCTGGATATCACCATTGAGGAGTTTCACTTCTCCTTCCGAGACAATCAGATGATCATGGGGATTGACGCCACCCCAGCGGGAAACCTTGCGATTGAACAGGCGGGTCTTGATGTCGGGATACCAGCAGTGGTTCAGCCAGGTATAGATATAGAAGGTCTTGCGCGGCATCCTGTAGCCATTGACCTGAACCGGTGCCCCATCGAGCTGCTCCTTGATGGCCAGAATCGACTGCTGCAATTCACTGGACAGACGTTCGTCACAGTCCAGGCTCAGGATCCAGTCATGGCTGGCCTTGTCGATGGCCAGGTTTTTCTGTTCGATATGGCCAAGAAACTTCTGATCGTGGATTTTATCGGTATATTTGCCTGCGATTTCCTTCGTCCTGTCGGTGCTCAGTGAATCGACCACGATGATCTCGTCGACCACCGGCAGCAGACTCTTGATGCAGTCCTCGATTTTCTTTTCCTCGTTGAAGGAAATGATGCAGGCGCTTATTTTTGCCATTACAATAGTCCCCGAAAGTCAAAACTGTTCATTCAAAGTGAAACCTGTCCAGCATCCCTTTGGCGGCATGATAGACATCCTCCACCTCGGGAGGTGTCATGGTCGAATTGAATACCGCATCGTGCTGGGGATACCTGGGCCAGTAACGAAACGGAATGGTCTTGAAGAAGATGCCTACCGTGGGTGTCTCGGTGGCAATGGCCAGGTTGCGGATCCCGGTGTCATTACTGATCAGCAGATTGGCGCCCTTGAGCAGGTTGACGGTTTCTTCCACACTGTCCAGGTTGATGCCTGCGACATTGCTGCGATCCTTGAGTGGCTGGATGATTTCGTCGATGGACTCCCAGTCGGCGATGCCTTCCAGTACCAGGTGATCATGCCCGGGATAGTCGGCTGACAGCCTGTGCAGCAGCTTGGCAAAATGATCTTTTGGCCAGCACTTGTCGGGGGTCGAGGCACTGGTGAAATACACGACATAAGGCCGGGGACGTTCGCTTGTTTCACCCGGCATGTCGAACTGCAGGGGATAATCGGTTTTCAGACACAACAGGCTTAGCATGTCCATCATGCTTTCAGCTTCGAACTTCATGTCCGAACGCACCACGGTGGCATCATAGATGAGCCTGCGTTGCAAATGCCGGTAGGGAAAACCTATCTTCAGCCCGGCAGGATTGAGCAGACAGGTCCAGAAGGAACGACTGGTGGCGGCAAGATCGAAAACCAGATCATGATAGCCCAGTTCCTTCATGCGCCGGAACTGTTCCCGCCTGGGTACCTCACGCTGGTCACTGCCAATTACCACATGCACGCGGTCCACGGCATCTTCCGGTGTGCCTCGCAGGTAATTGCTGACCACACTCAGGGTTATTTTTGCATTGGGAAAATGCTTGCGCAGTTCACGGATGAAAGCGCGCACCAGCACCATGTCACCCAGTGCAGCATGCCGGATGACCGCAATGGATTTTATTTTGTCCTGCTGCAGTCTTTCAGCTTTGCCATGGGCCGTCTTCGCGGCCCAGGAACTTTTTTCTACCCATAACTTCATCGTGTTTCCATTTTTTCAAGGTGACATCCGCACCGTGTCGTCAGTTCGTAAATACTGCTGACCTGATGTTCATGAACGGCTATTCTGCCAGACAGAACAGGCCCGACAGAATATTCTGCCCACCCTTATCATTGGCCAGAAATACCGATAAGATAGTGGCATGACCGCATCTGCCAAAAAGATCCTCCTGGTCCGCAATGACAAGCTGGGGGACTTCATGCTCTCCTATCCTGCCTTCGCCCTGCTCAAGCAGGCCCTGCCCGAAACCGAGGTACATGCGCTGGTCCAGCCCTACACCGCCCCCATGGCCGAACTGTGTCGCTGGATCGATGAAGTCAGACTGGATCCGGCAGGCAACTCCACCCTGCAGCGTGCCAGGCAGCTGTCCCGTCTGTTCAAACAGGAAAACTACGATGCCATCATCACCCTGTTCTCCACCACCCATGTGGGACTGGCTGCGGTCATGGCCGGTATTCCCTGGCGGCTGGCACCGGCCACCAAGCTGGCCCAGATCTTCTACAACCACCGACTGAAGCAGAGGCGTTCCCTTTCGGAAAAACCCGAACATGTCTACAACCGTGAGCTGGTCGAATTCTATCTGACAGATCAGGCGATCCCTCTGCCCGCTTGCCCCTCGCCCCCTTACCTGGAACTGGACGAGAAATCCCTTGCCCTCACTCGCCAGGACTTTTTCGCCCAACAGGCTGTAGAGGGGAACAGAAAACTGGTTTTCATTCATCCCGGCAGCGGTGGCTCGGCCAACAACCTGAGTATTTCACAATTTGCCCGGCTGGCCCATGCCCTTGAACTTCCCGCCCACTGGCAGCTGGTGATCAGTGCCGGTCCCGGTGAACAGCAACATGCCGAAGAGCTGGCCAAACTGACCCGTTCCCTGGCGCCAGTCGTCT
>JAJRYG010000112.1 GCA_024275915.1 Gammaproteobacteria bacterium | reverse complement strand
GCTATGGGAAACAATCAAGTAAATTGCGATAACAAGTGGCAAGTAAGCAATCAACATATATAGAAGTCCTTTACCCGGATCAAGCTCTGATAACATTGCCAAAGGCAACAGCCATAGAAAATTCACAAGAATAACAATAATATTTACATTTTTATGACTCGAAAGCCTGCGAGCCAGATACTGATAGGCATGTGAGCAATGTGCCTCATACCATTTTTCACCGCCAAGAATTCGTCTGCCAAGTGTAAAAGTTGCATCACCAATAAATATTGCCAGCAGGATGAACCAGCTCCAGACGTGCATCAGGTTTTCGAACCAGGCCAGCAGGGCAACAATAGCGGGGATCATACCCAGGAAACCACTGCCGGCATCACCCATGAATATCCTTGCCGGCGGCCAGTTCCATTTTAGAAACCCGGCGACAGCGGCAATCAGGATAGATAATAAAACAATAATATTCTCCGCTGATTCAATTTTCGGGTCAGTCATCTGCCCGGAATCGAAATTGACCAGTAAAAGGATAAAAATAACACTCAGCGATACACATATTATCTCAACTGATGCGATGCCATCTATACCATCCATAAAATTATAGAGGTTAATCAACCAGGCTATAGCCACAATAATAATGACAGCTAATAGCAGAGAAAGCACATGATTGTCCGTCAGGGAGTATCCCTGGGAATTGAGCAGAAACAACATCAGGAATGTGGCGGAAAACAGGTGAACAAGCAGTCGGTAACCGGCTTTCACATGCCCGTGATCGTCCAGCATGCCCACAATGACCACCGGTAACGCAAATAATACGGCAAGCAGATACTGCCTCTGGCCGGAGAGAATATAATTGACAAACATGCCAAAGTAGAAAGCAAGAACAATAGCGACTCCGCCACCACGAGGAGTGGTTATGGTATGAGAACTCCTCTCCTCCGGGATATCGACAATGTCTTTTTTTATGGCATAGCTGCGTATACGTCCGGTCATGAACAGCGACAGAAAATACACCAATGGCAGAATAAATAAAAATTTTGTCATTGCAACTCTAGCAGCTCTGAATAAATTGACAGGGTTTTGTCTATCACATCGTCTATGGAGAAATATTTCTCTGCCATTTTTCGCCCTGCCTCCCCCATCCTTGCCCTTTTCTTCCGGTCGGCAAGCAAGGCTATGATTTCCTGTGCCAACAGCTTGCCATTCCTTACTGGAACAAGGCTACCGGTTTCGCCTTCGATAACCACATCCCGGCAACCTGGAACATCTGTGGTAATAATGGCCCGGCCTGCAGCTGCTGCCTCGATGAGAACCTTCGGTAATCCTTCACGATAGGATGGTAAAACAACGATGTTTGCCTGTGACAGGATTTCAGGCATATTGTTCTTTTTCCCCCACCATTCAATATAGCCTGAGTCCACCCATGCCTCGATGACAGTCCGTTCTATGGATGACGGGTTTTGTGGGTCGAGATCACCAACCAGAACAAAGCGGCAACTGACATCGGCTTGCCTGACAATGTTTGCGGCCTGGACAAATTCATCGATGCCTTTATCCCAGAGCAGGCGGGAGGCCAGCATGACGATCGGGACACCATCTGGCTCCTGGCTTTGCTGATATTTTTTCAAATCGACACCGGACCCCCTGATGATACGAACCCGTTCGTCCATGGTGATTTTATGCCTGATAAAATATTGCCGATCATCCATGTTCTGGAATATTATCCTGCTGTTCGGATGTGAGAGTGCCAGTTTGTACAGGCGGTTCACCAGAAAAACCCTGATATTCGCCTTCAGTCCTTTCTTAATATACAGATAGCCCAGCCCGGGTACAGCACTTACCAGATCTGGAACACCCATCATCCGCGCAAGCAATCCACCATAGATTACGGGTTTTATCGTTACTGTATGAACCAGATCGGGCTTTACATTTTTATACAAGGTTGCAATAGACAGGAATGACTTTATTTCCCGGAAGAGGTTCAGGCCACTACGGTTCATCATGATTCTGTGGAATTTGATACCAGCGACTGGAATATTGCTCATCTTTTCGGGGTTTGGTGTTGCAACATGCACCTCGTAACCTCTGGCTACTGCCGCTGATGCAACTGGCAACCGGTGTGACAGAAAAAAGTTCACATCATTCACCAGAAATAGAATTCGCGCCGACATTATTGATTAATTATCGTCCAGCCAGGACTGAAACATTAATATGTTCCACAGTATAGCCGAATGATCATGTTTTCCGGATTGGTGTTCATCCCACAGTCGACTGGCACAGGCAATATTCAGATAACCTTCCTGCTCCAGTCGGCTTGCCGATAATAATTGTTCTGCCCACTCCTTCAGAGGTCCTTTTAGCCATTGCGCCAGTGGGATACCAAAGCCCCTTTTGGGCCTGTCGATCATCGATTGCGGAATATACCTGTTAAGGATCTGGCGCAATATCCATTTCCCCTGCCGACCTTTCAGTTTTACTGATAATGGCAGTTTCCAGGCATACTCGATGATACGGTGATCCAGAAATGGTACACGAGCTTCCAGACTCACTGCCATGCTTGCCCTGTCAAGTTTGGTCAAAATGTCTCCGGGCAAGTATCCAAGTAAATCCAGATGCATCATGTAATGTTCAAAGTGTTCGTGCATGGATTCCATTTCAGGCATTGGCATTGCGCATGCCGACTCAGTCAGCCCGATGACGAGCTGCTCAGGGTAAAGTGTCTGGGAAATCAGTTGCTGGTAAACCTCGCTTTTGTCTTTCGCCGACAGTACTTTTGCTATTTTATGCAACTTGTCCCCTGCCTGATGATACCGATACCTTCCCGGGATCCCTTTTGAAAGAAAACCAAACAGTCTGTCCAGCATTTCGGGGGGAACTCTCTGGATTGAATGGGAAATCCCCATGCGTAAGCCTGCTGGGAGCCTTGCTGTTTTTTGATGGATGCTTCTTGCCCAGTAGTAACGATTGTAACCACAAAACAGCTCATCCCCTCCATCACCCGACAGGCTCACGGTGACATATTGCTTTGCCAGCCGGGAAACCAGCCAGGTTGGAATTTGTGAGGAATCTGCAAAGGGTTCACAGTAGATATGGGGCAATTCGCTGATCACATCCATGGCTTCACGGGGTTTGACATACAACTCGGTATGTTCTGTCCCCAGATGCCGTGCCACTGCCTTTGCATCCTGTGCTTCGTCAAAACCTTTCTCATCAAAGCCAATGGTAAATGTACGGACGGGTATCTGGCTTTGCTCCTGCATCAAAGACACGATGAGTGATGAATCGATTCCCCCGGACAAAAAAGCCCCCAGAGGCACATCCGAGATCAGTTTGTTTTCAATGGTTGTTCTGAATAAATGATGCAAGCTGGATATGGCTTCTTCCTCGCTGCCTGTAAAGGGGGCATTTATTCCTGCCTGAATGACATCTGTTGCTGACCAGTATTCCACAGGAATGACCGACTCGTCTTGCATACGCGCTAGTGGAATCTTCAGAAAAGTTCCGGGGCGCAATTTTTTCAATTTTTTATAAATGCTACAGGGTGCTGGAATATAGCTGTAACGCATGTACAAAGACAGGGCATGGCGATCGATCTCGGGTTTCCACAGAGGAAATTTTTTTAATGCCTTTATTTCCGATGCGAACAGGAAGCTGCTGTGATGCCAACCGTAATAGAGTGGTTTTTCACCAATACGATCTCTGGCCAGATACAAAACTTTATCTGTTTTGTCCCAGACGGCAAAGGCGAACATCCCCACCAGTTTTTTTAAACTGGATTCGATTCCCCAGTATTCGATGGCTTCCAACAGTACTTCTGTATCACTGTCCCCGGAAAACCAGGCTCCTTCCGCGAGGAGTTGCTTTTTGATCTCCTGAAAATTATAAATTTCACCATTGTAGGAGAGGATATAGCGGCCAGTGGTCGATATCATTGGTTGATGGCCATGTTTGGACAGATCAATGATCGACAGACGTCGATGCGCCAGTGCTATGCCATCATGTTGATCACACCAGCTGCCCGCATCGTCTGGTCCACGATGCTGGAGCATGTCGGCCATGTCGACAACGATACGATTGAGTTCATCATTGCTGAACTGCGTCCTGGGGGAAATAAAACCGGCAAGTCCGCACATCAGGAAAAGCATGCCTCATGCAGACTGTTCTCACATAAACGACGCTTTTGCTTCAAGGACAGGGACCCGTTCCAGTCGTATTGAGTTAACTAATTGAAATATATCATTATTACTCTGTCATTGTAGCGATTTAACTGTAAGGTTGATACTCCCATGAACAAAAAAAGGGTGCCGAAGCACCCTTTTTTTCAACGCGTATGGTTTCTTACTGCTTCTTGACCACCAGCTCCGAGCGGTTCTTGTCGATGATTTTGGGGCCGATTCCCTTGACCTTGGCCAGATCGTCCACAGTCTTGAACGGGCCGTAGGTCTTGCGGTACTGGACGATGGCTTCGGCTTTCTTGTCGCCGATACCGCTGATGCTACTGGACAGGGTTTTGGCATCGGCAGTGTTGATGTCGACCGGACCGGCAAAAACGCTGGCAGACAGGAAAAACAGCAAAACAAACAGGATATTTTTAAGTGTATTTCTCATGATGAGTCTCCGTACTCTTTTATATTAAAGGTCACTGAACATTCCCTGGTGAGAAAATTCAGGCCAACAACCTTGTGATTAATGAAAAACTACAATTGCAATATTGTCCTGTGCTCGTTTTGCGGTCAAGAGCCTCGCCTGTCGGTCTTTGCTGATTCTTTTGTAGGACTGGGCCTACACGCTGATTTGTGCCAGTTCCTGGTTTATCCGGGTCAGAACCTCGAACGGCGAGTCGGCCTGGGTAACGGGACGGCCGATGACCAGGTAGTCGGAACCTGCCCGGATGGCCTCGCTTGGGGTCATGATGCGTTTCTGATCGCCGCTGCTGCTGCCTGCCGGGCGGATGCCGGGTGTCACCAGGGTAAAATCCAGGCCACAGCATTCCCGCAGGCGGCTGGCTTCCTGTGAAGAGCAGACCACGCCATCGAGGCCGCTGTCCTGGGCCAGGCGGGCCAGGCGGATGACATTGTCGGCCGGGCTGCCGGCCAGGCCGATTTCGCGGGCATCGTCCTCGCCCATGCTGGTGAGGATGGTCACGGCGATGAGCTTTGGCCGGTGGCTGCCCTGCTCCAGGGCTTCGCGGGCGGCGTTCATCATTCGGCGACCGCCCAGGGCATGGACGTTGAGCATCCACACGCCCAGGGAAGCGGCGGCCTTGCAGGCCTGGGCCACCGTATTGGGGATGTCGTGGTACTTGAGGTCCAGGAACACCTCGAAGCCCTGTTCCACCAGCTGGCGGACCAGATCCGGACCGGCCAGGGTGAACAGCTCCTTGCCCACCTTCAACTTGCACATACCGGGCTGCAGGCGGGCAACGAAGTCCAGCGCCTGCTGTGGCGTCGGGTAGTCCAGCGCCACGATGATTCTTGATTCACTCACTCTTATTCACCTTCTACCCCCTGAATGGGTTTGACCGTATTCCAGCGCTTGCAGCCCGGGCACTGCCAGTGCAGGTGCTTGCCGGTAAATCCGCAATGATGGCATTCATACACCGGCTTGTTGGCAATGAGCTGATCGGTGACATCCTTGAGCACCTGCAGCTTGTCACGGGCCGGTTCCTTGACACTTTGCAGGTTCAGCTCGATGAGCCGATCCATGCCGCGCACCGAGGGCCGTTGCTTGAGGGAATCGGTGATGAATTCCACCGCCTCGGCATCGCCCCTTTCCTGACGGATGAGTTCCGACAGGGCCAGCATCAGCGAGATGCCGCCATGTTTGGCCAGGCTCTGGCGCAGAAACACCACCATTTCGTTGATGCGCCCCTGATTGCGGTAGCATTCGATGAGCGGCTGGATGACTTCGGGCAGAAAGTCGGCATCCTGCTCTTCCACTCGCAGGTAGGCCTTGATAGCGGCCTTGTCATTGCCGGCATTCTTTTCGATATTGCCTTCCAGAATGCTGGCTCGTGCGCACTGACGATCTTCGGCCAGTGCCCGCTTGAGAAATTTCAGGGCTTTTGCCGGCTCGCCCTGGCGCACGCTCTGCTCGGCCATTTCACAGAAATAATGGGCCACGATGGCGCGCCGGCTTTCACCGGTGCGGCTTTCCAGTTGATGGGAAATCTTGATGGCCTTGTCCCAGTCCTTTTCCTGCTGATAGATGTCCAGCAGTTGCTGCAAGGCCGCTTCCACGTGGGGTTCGGTTTCGATCAGTTCGGTGAACAGGGTTTCGGCCCGATCCAGCAGACCGGCGCGCATGTAATCCTGCCCCAGTTCGAACAGGGCCAGGGCGCGCTGTTCCTTGCTCAGGGTTGGCCGGGCAATGAGGGTCTGATGAATGCGGATGGAGCGATCCACCTCGCCGCGGCGCCGGAACAGGCTGCCCAGCGCCAGATGGGTTTCCACCGTATCGTTGTCCACGTCCAGCATCTGGATGAACAGTTCGATGGCCTTGTCCTGCTGTTCATTGAGCAGGTAGTTGAGGCCCTTGAGGTAACTGCGTGGCAGTTCGAAGATGCCCGGCTCCTGTTTTTTCACGTGCCCCCGCCGACCTATCCACCAGCCGGACAGGGCTGCAAGTGGCAGCAGCAAAAACAACAGCTCGGCCATGTCAATGTTCGTCCTTGAGCGGGATGGCGCGCAGGTTGGCCACTTCCTTTTCGGCCAGGCTGACGCTCTTCCTGAGCCGGGCCACTTCACGGCGACTCTTGAGGAACAGGCCGGCACTGGCCAGCATACCCAGCAGGGCACCGATGAACATGGCGAACACCAGGATCAGTGACAGGGCAATCTGCTGGCTACCGAAGTAGTAATTCAACTCGACCGGCTCGGCATTGAGTACCGCAAACAGAATGCCGAATATGGAAATAATCAGAAACAGGATCAGATAAATCAGGCGACTCATGGTTGTCATCCGTATTGGTAAGTCAGTAATTGTGGGTTGACTGTCTGCCTGCTTTCCCGTGACAGAGCAGCAGTCCCATCGGTTCAAAATTTTACCGCAGTAGTGAAGATGATCCGTCACCCACCTTGATGATTCTAGTATACGTAATTTGCAGGCAAAAAAAACGGCATGAAGGTGAATTCTTCATGCCGTTTATGGTGTGTTTTTTCGTTGCCTGCGCTAGTTGGTGATTTCAACTTCCTGCATGCTTTGATTGACACGTTCTCGCATTTCCTTGCCGGGTTTGAAGTGGGGCACATATTTGGCACTGAGCTCCACCGAGTCACCGGTCTTGGGATTGCGACCAATCCTGGGGGGACGGTAATGCAATGAAAAACTGCCAAAGCCTCGAATTTCAATCCTTTCGCCATTGGCCAGGGTATTACCCATGTGATCAAGCATGGTCTTGACCGCCAGTTCGACGTCCTTGTAGGCCAGCTGGATCTGCTTTTGTGCCAATATTTCGATTAACTCTGATTTTGTCATTACCTGCCCTTTCGGTTACTTGCGTAGCGAAAAAGCCAGCCGGATTCAGCAGAACCCGACCGACTTCCGGATTGGCTTATTCCTTGTTATCCATCTGTTCTTTGAGCAGATCACCAAGGGTGGTCGTTGCAGGGGCGACACCACGATTGAAATCGCTCATGGCTTCCTTCTCTGCATCGCTGTCCTTGGCCTTGATGGACAGATTGATGGCCCGGTTCTTGCGATCGATACCTACGAACTTGGCTTCGATTTCATCACCGGTACTCAGCACGGTACGCGCATCTTCGACACGATCCTGGGACAGCTCGGAGGCACGCAGGTAACCTTCCAGACCTTCGCCCAGATCGATGACCGCACCCTTGGCGTCGACTTCACCGACGATGCCCTTGACGATACTGCCCTTGGCATGTTCGGCGACGAAGTTGGAGACCGGATCCTTTTCCATCTGCTTGATACCCAGAGAGATACGCTCACGTTCCGGGTCGACGGAAAGCACCACGGCTTCCAGCTCTTCACCCTTCTGGTAGTTGCGTACGGCTTCTTCACCGGGCACGTTCCAGGAGATGTCGGACATGTGCACCAGACCGTCGATACCACCTTCCAGACCGATGAAGATACCGAAGTCGGTGATGGACTTGATGGTACCACTGACCTTGTCGTTCTTGTTGTGGGTGGCGGCAAAGTGTTCCCAGGGGTTGGCAACACACTGCTTCATGCCCAGGGAAATACGGCGGCGCTCTTCGTCGATGTCCAGTACGATGACTTCGACTTCCTGACCCAGCTGTACGACCTTGCTCGGGTGGATGTTCTTGTTGGTCCAGTCCATTTCGGAGACATGAACCAGGCCTTCGACGCCTTCTTCCAGCTCGACGAAGCAGCCGTAATCGGCAATGTTGGTGACCTTGCCAAACAGGCGGGTGCCTTCGGGATAACGACGGGCAATGTCGACCCACGGATCGTCACCGGTCTGTTTCAGGCCGAGAGAGACGCGCATGCGCTCACGATCGAACTTGAGGACCTTGACGTCGATTTCGTCACCGACCTGAACGATTTCGCTCGGGTGCTTGACCCGCTTCCAGGCCATGTCGGTGATGTGCAGCAGGCCGTCGATACCACCGAGGTCGACGAATGCACCGTAGTCGGTGAGGTTCTTGACCACACCCTTGACCATGGCACCTTCCTGCATGTTTTCCAGCAGCGCTTCGCGCTCTGCTCCGCCTTCTTCTTCGACAACGGCGCGGCGGGAAACAACCACATTGTTACGACGGCGATCGAGTTTGATGACCTTGAAGTCCAGTTCCTTGCCTTCCAGGTAGGATGTATCGCGAACCGGACGGATGTCGACCAGTGAACCGGGCAGGAAGGCGCGAATGTCGCCAAGCTCGACAGTAAAGCCGCCCTTGACCTTGTCGGTAATGACACCCTGGACGGTTTCGCCAGCTTCGTTGGCGGCTTCCAGTTTCTTCCAGGTTTCGGCACGCTTGGCCTTTTCACGCGACAGGCGTGTTTCACCGAAACCGTCTTCGACGGTATCGAGTGCAACTTCAACGGCATCGCCCACTTCGACGCTGACTTCACCGTTGTCGTTCATAAACTGGCTGATGGGAATGACCCCTTCAGATTTCAGTCCGGCATTGACGGTTACGAAATCGTCGTCGACCCGGACAACGGTACCGGTAATGATGGCACCAGGACGCATCTGGACTTTTTCCAGACTCTGTTCAAATAACTCTGCAAAGCTTTCGCTCATGTTGATTTTCACCTTAGGTCAGGATTGACCTGGAATTGATTGCGGCAAAACCGCGGGTTGGTTGATAAAAAAGCCGGAGGCTTGGGTATCCGGCCACTTACGATGTCGACAACACACCGGCAAACCGCTGACGGCAAATGTCGAGGACTTCGTTCAATACCGTTTCGATATCCATTTCGGAGGTATCGAGCAATACGGCATCTTCAGCAGGACGTAGTGGCGAAACACGGCGTTGGGAATCGCGGGCATCACGCTGCGCTATTTCCTTTTGAAGGTCGGCGAGGTTAACACTAATTCCTTTTTCTTTCAACTGTTTATAGCGTCTTTGCGCCCGTTCTTCCACACTGGCAGTAAGGAATATTTTAGCCCCGGCATCGGGGAAAATGGCGGTGCCCATGTCGCGGCCATCAGCCACCAGCCCCGGCGGCTGACGAAAATCCAGCTGGCGCTGATGCAGGGCCTCACGCACCGCCGGCAGGGCGGCCACCTGCGAGGCGGCATTGCCGCAGGCTTCGGTGCGGATCTGCCGGCCCACGTCCTCGCCGGCCAGCAGGGTACGTACCTCGGTGCTGCCGGGCACCAGTTCGAACTTCACGTCCAGATCCCGGGCATAGTCGCCCAGTGCCGCCTCGTCATCCAGTGCCAGGCCCTGTTTCTGCGCCCCCAGGGCCACCAGGCGATACAGGGCGCCGCTGTCCAGCAGGTGCCAGCCCAGCTTCTGCGCCACCAGGGCACTGATGGTGCCCTTGCCCGAGCCGCCGGGGCCGTCGATGGTCAGAACCGGAATCTCGGCGCCCATCAGTCGAGCACCGCAATGGACAGGCCGCAGCCCCCGGCCAGCTCGACGAAGCCGGGAAACGAAGTATTGACGTTGGCGCAGTCGCTGATCTCGATGGGTCCGGTGGCACGCAGCGCCGCCATGGCAAAGGCCATGGCGATGCGGTGGTCTCCGTGGCTGTCCACCTGGCCGCTGCCGATGGTGCCGGGCTGGATGACGATGCCATCCTCCGTGGGCCGGGCGTCGATGCCCAAGGTGTTGAGGCCGTCGGCCATCACCTGGATGCGGTCGCTCTCCTTGACCCGCAGCTCGCGGGCACCGGTAAGCACCGTGGGTCCCTCGGCACAGGCGGCAGCGATGAACAGGGCCGGGAATTCATCGATGGCCAGGGGCACCTGGTCCTCGGGGATGTCGATGCCGTGCAGGGCGCTGGCACGGATGCGGATATCGGCCACCGGCTCGCCCCCGGCGGTGCGTTCGTTGAGAATGTCGATATGCCCGCCCATGGCACGCAGGATGTTGATCACCCCGATGCGCGTGGGGTTGATGCCCACATGTTCCAGGGTCAGATCCGAGCCCTCGGCAATGCTGGCACCGACCATGAAGAAGGCCGCCGAGGAAATGTCCGCCGGCACGTCGATATCGCAGGCCGTGAGACCGCCACCGCTTTTCACGCAGATGCGGCTGCCGTCACGCTGCACCGGGTAGCCAAAGCCTTCGAGCATGCGTTCGGTGTGGTCGCGGGTCGGCGCCGGTTCGGTGACACAGGTCTGGCCCTCGGCATACAGGCCCGCCAGCAGCAGGCAGGACTTGACCTGGGCACTGGCCACCTTCATCTGAAAGTCGATGCCCTGCAGCCTGGCGCCGCCGTGGATGTGCAGGGGCGGCGTACCCGCTTCGGTGGTGTCGATGCGGGCACCCATCTGCGCCAGCGGCTCGGTAACCCGGCGCATGGGCCGGCTGCTCAGCGAGCTGTCGCCGGTCAGAGTCACATCGAAATCCTGCGCCGCCAGCAGACCGGCCAGCAGACGCATGGCCGTGCCGGCATTGCCCACGTCCAGCGGCCCGGCCGGGGCCTTCAGGCCATGCAGACCGACGCCATGGATGGTCACCTGGCCAGCCTGCGGACCGTCGATGGACACGCCCATGGCGCGGAAGGCATTGAGGGTAGAGAGGTTGTCCTCCCCTTCGAGAAAACCGCTCACGTGGGTCGTGCCCTCGGTAATGGCTCCGAGCATGATGCTGCGGTGGGAAATGGATTTGTCGCCTGGAACACGGATCCGGCCGCTGAGCTGGCCACCGGGCGAAGCGATGAATCGGGTGTTTTTGCTTGATGACATGACTGGAAACTTCGTTGAGTTGATGGAATGGCCGGAACATCTGTCCGTTGCCTGGCCACAGAACGGCTAATTATGCCCTTTATGAATGCAATGATGAACTCATTCGTTCATGAATCCTTGAAATTCGACATGGAAATATCCTGAAACTTATCCCCTCACTCCAGCCCCTCGGTAATTGCTCCCTGCATTACTCTACCTCAGGGAGAGGATTAGGGTGAGGGGGGATCAATCAGGGCTGAATGAATACATGCGAGCACGTTGTCCAGTTCTCCAAGTATCTCATGATTCCAGAAACGCAGAACACGGTGTCCCCTTCCTTCCAAAAAGGCCGTTCGAACTGCATCCTCGGCCATGTTTTCACTGTGCTGTCCGCCGTCGGCTTCCACGATCAACTTGGCGTCGAGGCACACAAAATCGACGATATACGGTTCAATCACAACCTGCCGACGAAACTTGAAACCGCCGAGATTCCGGCTTCGCAGATGTTTCCAGAGCAATTGCTCTGCATCAGTCGCCTGTGTGCGCATTGTTCGCGCCAGCGATATCAGACCATTTGAGCGTTTCGCCTTGTCCATTGGCCTTGTCCCTTTATCTCGTCCCTAACCCTCTCCCCCCAGGAAGAGGGGTTGTTTGGTGCCAGCTTCCAACCTTCCCCCTGAATTCGATATACGCACACACCAGTCCCCTCTCCCTCAGGGAGAGGGTTAGGGTGAGGGGATCTCAACCCAGCATTTTGGCTGAATCGGCCACGGGCTCATTCCCCGCATTTCTCGCAATAGGCGTCTCTGGCCTGCTTGGCGCGGGTGAACATCTGTTTGATGAAGTCACTGTCGGCATTTTTTACCGCGGCGGCCAGCTCGCGCAGGTCGTCGCTGTAGGCTTCGAGCATTTTTACAAGGGCGTCGTGGTTGGCCAGGCAGATGTCGTGCCACATGTCCGGGTCGCTGGAGGCGATGCGGGTGAAGTCGCGGAAACCGCCGGCGGCGTAGTCGAAGATTTCCTGGCTGTCGTCGCGGCGTGCCAGGGTGTCCACCAGTGAATAGGCCAGCATGTGGGGCAGATGACTGGTGGCGGCGAGGACTTCGTCGTGGTGCTCCACGCCCATTTCCACGACCTCGGCACCGCAGGCCTGCCACATGGCGCGGGTTCTGGCGATCATGGCCGGGGAGGTGTTCTCCGTCGGGGTGAGGATCACCCGCCGCAGGCGGAACAGTGTGGCGAAGGAGGCTTCCACCCCGCTGTTTTCCGTGCCGGCGATGGGGTGGCCCGGTACCAGGTTGGCCGGCAGCTGGCCGAACACCTCGCGGGCATCACGCACCAGCGAGCCCTTGACGCTACCCACGTCGGTGAGCAGGCAGTCGTCCGCCAGCACCGGGGCGATGGCGGTCATGATCGCTTTCATGGTGCCCAGGGGCACGGCCAGCACCACCGCGTCGGCCCCGTAGACGGCACGGGCGGGGTCGGTCTCGTAGCGGTCGATGACGCCCAGTTCACAGGCCTTATCGAGCTGGGTGGTATTGCGGCCGCAACCGACGATCTCCGCCACGGCACCGGCTTCTCGCAGGGCCCGGGCCAGGGAACCGCCGATCAGGCCGACACCGATCACGCAAAGACGCTGGAAAATCACCGCGGCCATCAGCCCTGCACCGCCGTGGCCAGTGCTTCGATACAGCGCCGGTTTTCCTCATGGCTGCCCACGGTGATGCGCAGGTATTCAGGCATGCCATAATTGGCCACCGGACGCACGATCACGCCCTGGCGCAGCAGTTTTTCGTAAATCCCGGCACCATCCCCGACTTTCACACAGACGAAGTTGCCCACCGACGGGATATGTTCCAGTCCCATGTCGGCAAACGCCGCTGTCAGCTGGGCCATGCCTTCGGCATTGGCCTGCAGGCTGCGTTCACGGTGGTCCGTGTCCCCTGTTGCCGCCTCGGCCGCCACCAGGGCCAGGCTGTTGACATTGAAGGGCTGGCGCACCCTGTTGAGCATGTCGGCCACGTCCGGGTGGGACAGGCCGTAGCCGATCCGCAGCCCGGCCAGGCCATAGAGCTTGGAGAAGGTGCGTGTCACTACCAGGTTGGGGTATGTCCCCAGCCACTGGCTGCCATCGGGGTAGTCGCTGGCACCCAGGGCCGGATCCGAGGCGTATTCGAAATAGGCCTCGTCGAGCACGACGATGATCTGCGCCGGGACCTTGTCGAGAAAGGCCTTGAGCGCCTCTCTGCCCAGCCAGGTGCCGGTGGGGTTGTTGGGGTTGGCGATGAAGATCAGCCGTGTCCTGTCGGTAATGGCCGCCGCCATGGCATCGAGGTCGTGGCCCCAGTTCCTGGCCGGGGTGATCACCGCCTTTGCCCCCACCGCCTGGGTGACGATGGGATACACGGCAAAGGCGTGGGCAGAGAAGATCACCTCATGGGCGGGCGTGACAAAGGCATGGGCGAGGAATTCGAGAATGTCGTTGGAGCCGTTGCCCAGGGTGATCTGGTTGAGATCCACGCCATGCCTTGCCGCCAGCACGTTCTTCAGCTTGAAGCCATTGCCGTCGGGATAGCGAGCCAGCTCCCCGAGCTGACCGGCCAGTGCCTCGATGGCCCTGGGGCTGGGGCCCAGCGGGTTTTCGTTGGAGGCCAGCTTGACGGCATTGTCGATGCCGTATTCCCGCTCCAGTTCGTCCAGGGGTTTGCCGGGCTGATAGGGTTGCAGGGCCTGTACCCAGGGGGTGGCCAGTGTCTTGAGATCCATGAGATTCGGTTTCTTTATTCTGTCAGGCAAGTATGTTGAAACTGGAATTGTGCTTTTCCGAAATTAATTGATGGCGCTAACCTAAGAGCGTGATTTTACTCGAAAATTGAACAAGGCCATACTTTCTCCCGAAATTTCTATCTAAATTTCTATCTAATTATGGGTTTGCGGTACCAATTTCCACATTATCATTAACAGGACAGGATCGTAAAATGACCGCAAGGAAACTGACACACAACGAGATTGCACTTGCAAAAAACCCTGTTTAAGGATTCTCTGGATTACACACAAATCCGTATACACAACCGAAAATATGCTTTTTTTCAACCTGACAACAGTGGCATGACCCCAAATGGGGAAATCTATGTCCATGGCGTTTACAGAAAGGATTATTCTATTTCCGCGACCTATCTACAAGCATTTTTCATACATGAAATAGTTCATATCTGGTAGTACCAACTCAAGATCCTGAGCCCCATTTCTGCCGCAATTGGAGAAAGTTTCCGTCACAGATTTTCTTATGAAAAAGCCTACGAGTATACATTTGGAAGAAGGAAAAGACATTCTTGATTACCGCATTGAACAACAGGCCTCAATTATCGAAGACTTCTTCCGTATAAACCATACTGGTCTGCCATTACATCCTGGAAGGATGAAAAATACACCTGCTGATGCTGCAAAAAAACAGGTTGCGTGAGAAAGTCCTTGCCAGATTCATCATCAATCCCGGTTTTGACCTACATGAAATCAAATACAAGAGGGGACGGCATGGAAAACCGGGAAACAGAAAAATTAACTGTAACAAGGTTTTGAGTCATAGCTAGAAAACTGGCCATACTCCCTGTTTTCATTTTCTTTCTTGCCGGTTGCTATGAATTCGGTGAAATTCAGACCACCATGGCTTCTGGCACGATTCATTTTTTCATCAGCCGGGATTATCTTGAATCCCATGGTGCAGATTCCTATGTGTTGTCGGATCTCTCCGTTGAAAAGCTGGATTGTGTTCAGGATTGTGTGGTCTGGGCCATTGTGAGGAAACCTGAAAACCGGCAGACCTTGCCAGAATACAGTTCGGCAACACGAATAACCTATGGGGTACCTCCTGCCGGAATGGAAAACCGAATCACACCTGCCAGGCTTGTTGCCGGTAAATATGCAGTGGGTGCCTCGGTTGGCTATGTAAACAACAAAAACCTCATTTCCGGGGGACTGGTCTCAGAACAGTTTGAGCTGACAAACACGGCCAAGAATTCCGGTCTCGAATTGAAAAAATAATTATCCGAACCACCGGACTTCGTCCGACTAGCTGTTTTCTTCATGGCGCCCATAGACATCGTCGAAGCGTACGATGTCATCCTCGCCAAGGTAACTGCCCGACTGCACTTCGATCATTTCCAGCGCAATGCTGCCGGTGTTTTCCAAGCGGTGCTTGACGCCCAGAGGGATGTAGGTGGATTCGTTTTCCGCCACCAGGAACACATCCTCGCCGCGGGTGACCCTTGCGGTGCCCTGCACCACTACCCAGTGCTCGGCACGGTGATGATGCATCTGTAGGGACAATGCGGCACCGGGTTTGACCGAGATGCGCTTGACCTGGTAGCGGGCCCCCACGTCGATGCTTTCGTAGCAGCCCCAGGGCCGGTAGACGCGCCGGTGGTTCATGTATTCGTCGCGGTTTTCCGACTTGAGCCATTCCACAGCCTGTTTGACGTCCTGGGCGCGGGACTTGTCGGCTACCAGCACGGCATCGGCGGTTTCGACGATGACGATGTTTTCCAAACCGATGCCGGCGATGTGCCGGGAATCACTGTAGATCAGGCAGTCGGTGGCTTCGTGGGTAAACACGTCACCACGGGTGACATTGCCCTGGGCGTCCTTTTCGCCCACTTCCCACAGGCTAGACCAGGCGCCGACGTCGGACCAGCCGGCATCCAGCGGGATCACCGCCGAGGTGAGGCCATCCACCGGCTCGGTGCCCAGGTGTTCCATCACCGCGTAGTCGATGGAATCGGCGGGACAGGCGCCAAACCGCTCAGCGTCGACGCGGAAGAAGTCCCGGTCCCGCTCGCCCTGTTTCCAAGCCTGTTCCACGCACTCGCGCATTTCTGGCTTGAAGTGACCAATGGCCTTCATCCAGTTGGCCGCCGACATCATGAACATGCCGCTGTTCCACAGGTAGTCGCCGGAGGCCAGGTAGGCTTCGGCGGTGGTCTGGTCGGGCTTTTCGACGAAGGCAGCGATTTCGGCGGCGGCACCCTCGCCCTCACCAAGACGCTGACCCATGCGGATGTAGCCATAGCCGGTCTCGGCACTGGCCGGGGTGATGCCAAAGGTCACCAGGCGGTTCTGGCTGGCCAGTTCGGCCCCCTGACGCACGGCCTGGTGGAAGGCCTCGCGGTTGGTGATCACGTGATCCGCCGGCATCACCAGCATCAGTGCATCGGGGTCGACTTCCAGCGCCGACAGGGCGGCCAGGGTCAGGGCCGGGGCGGTGTTGCGTCCCACCGGTTCGAGAATGATGTTCCCGGTATTCTTGCCCATGGAGAGCATCTGCTCGGCGACGAAGAAACGGTGGGCCTCGTTGCAGACGATGACCGCATCGGCCAGCCGGATGCGGCCGTCCTGTTCATCCAGGCCGTTGAGACGGGTGACCGTGTCCTGCAGCAGGGTATGCTCGGTGACCAGTGGCAACAGCTGCTTGGGGTACAGGGAACGGGACATGGGCCAGAGCCGGGAACCGGAGCCACCGGAGAGAATGACAGGGACAGTGAGGTGCGTCATGGTTTTGTACCCGATTATCGTTATGGTTATGGAGGTTACAGGACAGCCCGGGGATAGGAACCCAGTACCTTGACCAGGTGGGCGGTCTGTTCGAGCTCGGCCAGTGCCGCACTGACATTGTCATCGTCGACGTGACCGTCGAGGTCGATGAAGAACACGTAGTTCCACATGCCCTGCCCCGAGGGACGGGATTCGATGCGGGTCATGGACAGGTTGTTGCGGGCAATGGGTTCGAGAATCGCATACAGGGCGCCGGGTTCGTTTTTGGTGTAGATCAGCAAGGACGTCTTGTCGACACCACTGGCTGGGGTTTCACGCTGGCCAATCACCAGGAAGCGGGTGGTGTTGTCGGGCTGATCCTCGATGTTCTTCACCAGCACCTTGAGCCGGTAGATGTCGGCCGCGGCCTCGCCGGCAATGGCGGCCGAATCCGGCTGCTCCGAGGCCAGCCGCGCGGCTTCGGCATTGCTGCTCACATCTACCAGTTTGACATTGGGCAGGTGGGTGTCCAGCCAGTTGCGGCACTGGGCCAGCGACTGCTGATGGGAATAGACCGTTTTGATGTCGTTGAGGTTCTCGCTCTGTCCCATCAGGTGGTGATGGATGCGCAGGGCCACCTCGCCGCAGATCTTCAGGGAGGAGTCGATGAACTCGTCGAGGGTGTGGTTGATGACCCCTTCGGTGGAGTTCTCCACCGGCACCACGCCGTAGGAGGCACTGCCCGATTCCACTTCACGGAACACTTCGCCGATGGTGGCCATGGGCAGGGTCTGTACCGAATGGCCAAAATGCTTGAGCGCGGCAGCCTGGGTAAAGGTGCCTTCGGGACCGAGGAAGGCGATTTTCATCACCCGTTCCAGGGCCAGGCAGGCGGACATGATCTCGCGGAACAGGCGTGCCATTTCCTCGTCACTCAAGGGGCCCTGGTTGCGTTCCATGACCTTGCGCAGCACCTCGGCCTCGCGCTCGGCACGGTAGAACACGTCGTCGCCACTGACCAGCTTGGCCCGGGCCACGGCCTCAGCCACCCTGGCCCGTTCGGTGATCAGGGCCTGGATCTGTTCGTCCAGGGCATCGATCCTGACCCGCAGTTTTTTCAGTTCCTCACTCATCGCAACAGTCCGACCCGTAATGATTAAAGCTTTCTGACTGCCAATACACCATCGATGGCAGCCAGTTGTTCGATCAGGGTATCCGTTGGCGGCTCATTGATGTCGATCAGCGTATAGGCCAGGTCGTCACGGGACTTGTTGATCATGTCGATGATGTTCAGACCCGCATCGGCCAGTGCCGAGGAGATCTGCCCGACCATGTTGGGGACATTGCTGTTGACGATGGCCAGACGGTGACCGCCGTTGCGCGCCATCACCACGGTGGGGAAATTCACCGAGTTGCGCACGTTGCCGTTTTCCAGGTAGTCGCGAATCTCATTGGCCACCATGATGGCACAGTTGTCTTCGGCTTCCCGGGTGGAGGCGCCCAGATGTGGCAGGGTAATGACCCGGTCGTGGTTCTTCAGCAGGTTGCTGGGGAAGTCACAGACATAGGCATAGACCTTGCCCGCATCGATGGCCTCACACACGGCGGCATCGTCGATGATGCCGTTGCGGGCGAAGTTGAGGATCACCACGTTGTCCTTCATGTTCTTCAGCCGTTCGGCATTGATCATGTGGCGGGTGGCATCCACCAGCGGCACATGGAAGGTGACGAAATCCACCTTGGCCAGCAGCTCGTCGATGGTGCCGGCCTGCTCCACGTCCGAGGACAGCTTCCAGGCCCCTTCCACGGTAATGCCGGGATCGAAGCCGATGACATTCATGCCCAGGTCCAGTGCCGCATTGGCCACGTAGCGGCCGATGGCACCCAGTCCCACCACACCCAGGGTGCGGCCCGGCAGCTCGAAGCCAGCGAAGTTCTTCTTGCCCGCTTCCACCGCCTTGGTGATGGCGGCATCGTCACCTTCGAGGTTGCGGGCAAAGTCCCAGGCCGGACAGAGATTGCGACAGCCGATGAGCATGCCGGCGATGACCAGCTCCTTGACCGCATTGGCATTGGCGCCGGGGGCGTTGAACACGGCAATGCCTTTTGCCGACATCTTGTCGACGGGGATGTTGTTTACCCCGGCGCCGGCACGGCCCACGGCCTTGAGGCTCTGCGGGATGTCCATGTCGTGCATCTTGAAGGAGCGCAGCAGGATGCCGTCGGGGTGCTGGATTTCCGAGGCGACTTCGTACTGATCGCGGGGCAGGCGTTCGAGGCCGGCCACGGAGATGTTGTTGAGTGTGAGAATCTTGTACATGGCCGCTTACCCGTGACGTTTTTCGAATTCGGCCATGAAGGCCACCAGAGTATCGATGCCGGCTTCGGGCATGGCGTTGTAGATGCTGGCGCGCATGCCACCGACCGAGCGGTGACCCTTGAGGGTCATCAGGCCTTCGGCCTTGGCTTCTTCCAGGAAGGTGGCGTCCAGATCCGGGTTGGCCAGGGTAAAGGGCACGTTCATCCACGAACGGCAGTCGGGATCCACCGGGTTGGCATAGAAGTCGGAACCGTCGATGGCGGCATACAGCTTGTCGGCCTTGCGCTTGTTGATTTCGGCCATCTTCTGCAACCCGCCCTGATCCTTGATCCAGGCGAAAACCAGACCCGCCAGGTACCAGCTGTAGGTGGGCGGGGTGTTGTACATGGAGCTGTTATCGGCCTGGATCTGGTAGTTCATCATGCTTGGCGTGCCGTCGAGTACCTCACCCATGAGGTCCTTGCGCACGATGACCACGGTGAGACCGGCCGGGCCGATGTTCTTTTGCGCCCCGGCATAGATGACGCCGAATTTCGATACGTCGATGGGCCGCGAAAGGATGGTGGAGGACATGTCGGCCACCAGCGGGACATCGCCGGTCTCCGGCAGATAGGGGAATTCCACCCCGCCGATGGTTTCGTTGGGGGTGTAGTGCACATAGGCGGCGTCGGCCTGCAGGTTCAGATCCGGCTGCTTTGGCACGGTGGTGAACTTGCTGTCCTCGCTGCTGCCGGCGACGTTGACTTCGCAGTAGCGCCCGGCTTCGGCAATGGCCTTTTTCGACCAGGCGCCGGTGTTGATGTAGTCGGCCTTGCTGTTGCCGCGCAGCAGGTTCATGGGCACCGCGGCAAACTGGCTGCTGGCCCCGCCCTGCAGAAACAGAATCTCATGGCTGTCGGGGATGGCCATGAGCTCGCACAGATCAGCGCTGGCCTGCTCGGCGATGGACATGAATTCCTTGCCACGATGGCTCATTTCCATTACCGACATGCCACTGCCGCGCCAGTCGAGCATTTCTTCACGGGCCTGTTCGAGAACAGCCTGTGGCAACATGGCGGGACCGGCACTGAAATTGAAAACTCGGGACATTACAACCCACTCCTGATTATTTGTCGTTGATAAGGGCCGGGGAAAAACCCCGGGCACAATGCGCAACAACCTGGCAAGCCAGGTTGTTACATGATGTTATACGTCGGCATCTCCGCCCTGCTCTGCCTCTGTTCCCGCCTCGACCTCGTCACCCACGTCCAGTGCTTCGCTGTTGTCGATCTTGACGATGCGTTCGATGCCGGAGAGTTTTTCACCTTCACCGAGCCGGATCAAGCGCACTCCCTGGGTGTTGCGGCCCATGATGGAAATCTCGTCGACCCGGGTGCGGACGAGGGTACCGCTGTTGGTGATGAGCATGACTTCATCACCCTCGTCCACCAGCTCGGCGCCGATGACCGCCCCGTTGCGTTCACTGGTCTGGATGGAAATCACCCCCTGGCCGCCACGGCCATGGCGGGGGTAGTCATCGATCTCGGTACGCTTGCCGTAG
>JAJRYG010000111.1 GCA_024275915.1 Gammaproteobacteria bacterium | reverse complement strand
GGCTCCGCTAAGAACAGTTTGGGCTCGATGCGGGCATTGTTGAGGCTGACACTCCAGTGCAGGTGCGGACCGGTGACCCGGCCGGTCATGCCGACCTTGCCGATCACCTGGCCCTGTTTGACCTTGATACCGGGTTTCACGTCGATTTCATTCATGTGACAGAACATGGTCACCAGACCCTGGCCATGGTCGATGAAGACGGTGTTGCCGTTGAAAAAGTAGTTGCCGGTGGTCAGTACCACTCCATCGGCCGGCGCCTTTATGGCCGAGCCCTTGGGGGCGGCGATGTCCAGTCCGCTGTGCGGTTTGCGGGGCTGTTCATTGAAAAAGCGGCGCAGGCCAAACGGGCTGCTCAGGCGGCCTTCGACGGGCAGGATAAAGTGAGTTTGCACCTCAGGGCGTTCGTCCCAGTGGGCCAGGGAAGCGACGATGATTTTCTTTTCCTTGCGGATGCGTTTCATGTCGTCTTCGTTGGGATTCACCATGCGCTTGTTCTTGATGGTGATGTGCTGTTCCTTGTATTTCTTGGCCGCCACGGAAAACTCCCGGGTGTATTCCTTGCCGCTTGCCGGTTTGATGCGGATCCGGTGAATTCCCGGTTTGGTGGCCAGGGGCAGGCCGACCACGGCTTCCCACCGATTCTCATTGGCGCGTACCAGCACCCGGTATTTGCCAAACCAGACCTGTGGGGCCGGTTTGTCGACCGTCTCCAGTGCAATGATGGCGATACCGCCAGGTACAGGGCTGGCTTCGGGAAATTGCTGGCTGGCCTGCACAGGCAGGCCGAGGCTGACAAAAATGAGCAAAATGAAAACAAGATGTCGGGCGGGCAGGTTGTAACACTTATTTGTCATGGGTCTGGGTTACCTTGGAAGTCAGTCGGCCTTTTGCCAGGCGGATATGGATGGTGTCGCCGGTCTTTACTTCGACACAGCTGCGAATGACTCGTTCATTCGTTTCGTCGGTCACGATGGCATAGCCGCGCGACAGGGTGGCCAGTGGGCTGACCGTATCCAGTGAATGGGCCAGATGCTGTATCTGCTGGGCATGGCGTTGCAGGCGGAATTTCATGTTGGCCGTCAGGCGCCGGCCCAAGGCATCGTTACGCAGCCTGAATTGCTGCAGGCGCTGCAGCGGTGAGAACTGCTGCAGGCGTTCGAACAGCATGCGGATATGAGATCGGTGGTGACGCAGCAAGTGCTGCATGGCCTGATTGCGCCGGTATTCGAGTTCATCCAGCCGTTGCAGGCCGGTTTCGATATTCCGTAAAGGGCTGGGCAGGCGGCTGTTGAGGTTGTTCAGTTGCTGCGCATGCTGGAGCAGGTGGTTCTGCATGGTGTTTTGCAGCCGTCGCCCCAGTTGTGCCAGCCGTGATCGAGAGCTGGACTGATCCGGTGAGACCAGCTCGGCCGCCGCGGTGGGCGTGGGGGCGCGCTGATCGGCGACGAAATCGGCAATGGTCACGTCCGTTTCGTGGCCCACGGCACTGACGATGGGAATGGGGCAGTCGAAAATGGCGCGGGCCACCACTTCTTTGTTGAAGGCCCACAGATCCTCCAGCGAGCCGCCACCCCGTGCCAGCAACAGCACATCACATTCGTTGCGCCGGGCGGCCAGGCGGATCATGGCGGCAATCTTCTCCGCCGCCCCCTCGCCCTGTACCGGTACCGGGTAAATCACCACGGGAATGCCGGTAAAACGCCGTTTGAGGGTGGTCATGATGTCGTGCACCACGGCGCCGGTGGGGGAGGTGATGATGCCGATCCGGCGGGGCAGGGTGGGCAGATTTTGCTTGTGTTCGGTATCGAACAGGCCGGCCTGCTGCAGTTTGTTCTTCAGCTGTTCGAATTCCCGCCGCAGTGTGCCTTCGCCAGCATCTTCCATGTGTTCGATGATGATCTGGTATTCACCTCGGGCCTCATACAGACCAATCCGTGCCCGCACCAGCACCTGCATGCCGTTTTCGGGCCGGTTTTTTACCAGCATATTGCGGTTGCGAAACATGGCACAGCGTACCTGTGCGGCTTCGTCCTTGAGGGTGAAGTACCAGTGACCTGAGCCGGGACGGGCGAGGTTGGAAATTTCCCCTTCCAGCCAGATCAGCGGGAAGCTGCCTTCCAGGATGCTGCGGACTTCGCGATTGAGACGGCTGACGGTGTAGATGTCGCGCCCACGGGTGGCGTCGGAGGTAGGCTGAAATCGGGATTGCATAAGGCAATGATACCTTGTGTGGCGCTGTGTGCAAGGCATAAAAAAGGCCGGCAGAGCCGGCCTTCAAGGCGTCAGACATTTATTGTTATCTGTTTGCTATCGGTTTCTGGATGGGAGGTAAGCCGTTGAAAATACAGCCAATCCAGAGAAGCGGGGCCGCTTAGTTGTAGCGGGGACCTGCATTTTTCTGATCTTCGTACTGCAGCAGGGCATTGGTGCTCTGACGCTTGGCCTTGTTGGCCAGTTTTACGGCAGTAGCGTAATCCTGTTTCTTGACCGCTGCCTTGGCTTTTTTGATGAGCTTGCTAGTGTCACGCCATTCGTAGTTCACTTTCTTGGCACGTGACGTTTCGTGCTCAGCCGCCGTAATGGCGCTCATGGCATCATTTTCGTTGTAAGTGGGGCCAGGCGCAGCACATGCACCCAGAAGCAATGCGGCCGCAGCGGCAAGGAGAGTCAGTTTCTTCATATAAATTCCTCCGAAGAATCGCTTGTTTTTAATGGTTGGTTTGGTTTTATTCTGCCCGTGCGCAGTTATATTTTGTTGTTATTTCCGGTTCTGGCTGTTTTTTGTTCACGCCTTGGTGTGCGACCGGTTTGCAGCCATTATGCGATCGGATCCCGGTCTTGGCAACCATCCATTTGCCAGAGAGTTTCGCCTGAGCCATTTACCCGCCAATAGATGCAATTTATAATGGTCGGCTTTTACCGACCTGGAAACCACGAACATGCTGCGTATCGCTGAGGAAGCCCTGACATTCGACGATGTTTTACTCGTACCTGCCCATTCCACGGTTCTGCCCAGAGAGGTTGGGTTACAAACCAGGCTGACCCGGGATATCAGCCTTAGTATTCCTCTGGTTTCTGCGGCAATGGATACCGTCACCGAGGCCAGGCTGGCCATTGCCATGGCCCAGGAGGGGGGCATCGGCATCGTCCACAAGAACATGAATTACCAGACCCAGGCGGCCCATGTGCTGCAGGTGAAGAAATTCGAAAGCGGCGTCATCAAGGAGCCGCTGACGGTCAGCCCGGAAACCAGTATCCGGGAAGTGCTGGAACTGACCCGTGCCAACAACATCTCGGGCGTACCGGTGGTACTGGGAGAGGATCTGGTGGGCATCGTCACCAGCCGTGATCTGCGCTTCGAAACCCAGTACGACAGCCCGGTTTCACAAATCATGACCCCGAAGGACAAGCTGGTCACGGTACAGGAAGGGGCCGCCCGGGACGAAATTCTCAAGTTGCTGCACGAATACCGCATCGAAAAGGTCCTGGTGGTCAACCAGGATGACCAGTTGCGTGGTCTGATCACCGTCAAGGATATCCAGAAAGCCACCGAAAACCCCAATGCCTGCAAGGATGAGCAGGGGCACCTGCGGGTCGGCGCCGCCGTGGGTGTGGGAGAGGGTACCGAGGAACGGGTCGATGCCCTGGTGGAAGCCGGTGTCGACGTGATCGTTGTCGATACCGCCCATGGCCACTCCCAGGGTGTGCTGGACCGGGTCAGCTGGGTGAAAAAGAACCACCCCGGTGTGCAGGTCATCGGCGGCAACATCGCCACTGCCGACGCGGCACGGGCCTTGGTGGACGCCGGCGCCGACGGTGTCAAGGTGGGCATCGGTCCCGGCTCCATCTGTACCACCCGCATCGTCGCCGGCGTGGGCGTGCCGCAGATCACCGCCGTGTCCAACGTGGCGGAGACCCTGGAAGGCACCGGCGTGCCCTGTATTGCCGATGGCGGGATCCGTTACTCAGGCGACATTGCCAAGGCCCTGGCCGCCGGGGCTCACGCCATCATGATCGGTTCCATGTTTGCCGGCACCGAGGAATCCCCCGGCGAAGTCGAGCTTAACCAGGGGCGTTCCTACAAGTCCTACCGGGGCATGGGCTCCCTGGGCGCCATGACCACCCGTCACGGCTCCTCGGATCGTTATTTCCAGGAAGGCAGTGAGGCCGACAAGCTGGTTCCCGAAGGCATCGAAGGCCGGGTGCCCTACAAGGGTGCCCTGGCACCGGTCATCAACCAGCTGCTCGGCGGCATCCGCGCCAGCATGGGCTACACGGGATGCCGCAGCATCGAGGAAATGCGCACCATTCCCCAGTTTGTTCGTGTTACCAATGCCGGCATGGCCGAAAGTCATGTGCACGACGTGACCATCACCAAGGAAGCGCCGAATTATCGTGCCTGATACTCTGGTCTGCAGATAAAAAACCTGCTCTTGCTCTGGAGCAGGTTTTTTTTTTGACCTCATTTTACCGGTCGTGGTTGTTGCTTGACCGGTGGCGTATTAGTATTTCGTCAGTCCTGCAGGGCGTGCAACATGGATGAATCGACACATGGATTTCAAGCCGGTTTTAATGTGCGGATCCACTGTGCTGATCCGGGTTTTTTTTCAGAAGCAGCCTCTCGTCTTTCTTTCCTTTCTTCCTGTGTGATGATTTTGTGATAACTGACCGGCTATTATTGAACCATTGAAATCAAGATGTGGCGAGCATGAAACGAATTCTGGTCATCGAAGACAATCCGGACATTGCCTTTCTGGTGGCCATGCACCTGCGAGACATCGGTGCCCATGTGGATGTGGCCCAGGACGGGGATGACGGGTTGAAACTGGCACTGGCCAAACCCTTTGATCTGGTGATCCTGGATCTCATGCTGCCCGGCAAGGATGGCCTGGAAATCTGCCGTGAGTTGCGCAACCAGCCGGCCTATATCCCCATTCTCATGCTCACCGCCAAAGGCTCCGAAATGGACCGGGTACTGGGACTGGAAATGGGCGCCGATGATTATCTCACCAAGCCTTTCAGTGTGCGCGAGCTTGTTGCCCGGGCCAAGGCCATTTTTCGCCGCGTCGACTCCCTGGCCAGTGGTGAGCGGGTCGAGGATGAAAAGGTCGACCTGGGGCATTTGCAGATCAACCGGGTGAGCCGCAGCGTTTCGTTGCATGAAAAGGAAGTGGAACTGACTGCCAGGGAATTCGAGCTGCTCTGGCATTTTGTCCAGCACCCGGGGCAGGTTTTCACCCGTAGCCAGTTGCTCGACAGTGTCTGGGGTTATGGTCATGACGGTTATGAGCATACTGTCAATTCCCACATCAACCGTCTGCGTGCCAAGATCGAAGCCAACCCGTCGAAACCCGATTTCATCCTCACAGTCTGGGGCGTGGGTTACAAGTTTCAGGTACCGCTGGCATGAATCTGTTCAATACCCTTTACCGCAAAATGGCCGCGGTGCTGCTGGGGCTGGTATTCATTACCGGGGTGGTGTTCTATTTTCTGGTGGGCTATGCCGCCGAGATGTACCAGCAGGAAGTGGCACAAAAACTCAATACCGATCTGGCAAGGAACATCATTCACGAACATAAATTGCTCACGGGCAAACAGGTCAATCAGGCGGCGCTGAAAGATCTGTTTCATGATCTGATGGTCATCAACCCCGCCATCGAAGTCTACCTGCTGGACAGCGGGGGAAAGATCCTCGCCTATTCGGCTCCCGAGGGGCATGTCAAGCGCCAGCAGGTGGATCTCGAGGTCATCAAGCGCTTTGTTTCCGGTTCCCGCAGTTATCCTCTGCTAGGAGACGATCCCCGCTCGGCGCAACGGCACAAGGTCTTCTCTGCCGCCGAGATCCGTGACGAGCACGGATTGGAAGGCTATCTGTACATCATTCTGGCTGGCGAGGCCTGGGACAGTGTCATCGAACTGGTCAGGGGCAGTTATATTCTCAAGTTCACCGCAGCACTGCTGGTCGCCGGCCTGTTGCTGGTGCTGCTGTTTGGCCTGCTGGGCTTTTTCGTGATCACCGGTCGGCTGCGCAAACTGACCGGCATCATGAGCGCCTATCGACAAGGCAAACCCGACGAACTCAAACGCTATCCACTGCAAGGCAGGCCATCGGACGAAGTGGACCAGCTTGCGCTGAGTTTCAACCAGATGGCCGATCGCATCGACAGACAACTGGCCGAGCTGCGCAGCAATGATGCCAAGCGTCGGGAAATGATTGCCAATGTTTCCCATGACCTGCGCACACCCCTGACTTCCCTGCATGGCTATATCGAAACCCTGTTGCTCAAGGAAAAGGATCTCAGCGAAGCGGAACGCAAACAGTACCTGGCCATTACCAACAACCAGAGCAAGCAGTTGATCAACCTGGTCTCGGAGCTGTTCGAGCTGGCCAAACTGGATTCCTGTGAAACCCTGCTGGATGTAGAGCCATTCTCCCTGTCGGAACTGATCCAGGATGTGCTGCAGAAATTCGAACTGGATGCCAGACGGCGCAATATCACGCTCTCGTCCGACTACGGCCAGGACATTCCCTTCGCCTATGGTGACATCGGACTCATTCAGCGGGTGCTGGACAACCTGCTGCAAAATGCCCTGCGGCACACCCCGGAAGGGGGAGCCATCACCCTGTCTCTCGATGCCGGTGCCGAAAACATCTCGGTCAGGGTGGCCGACACCGGTTGTGGCATCCCCGAAGAAGATCTGCCCAGCATCTTCGACCGTTTCTACCGCCAGGAAAAAAGCCGCCAGTCCTCTGCCTCCAATGCCGGCCTTGGCCTAGCCATCGCCAAGCGCATTCTCGACCTGCACGGTACCGGGATCAGCGTCAGCAGCTATTTGCGCAAAGGCACCACTTTCGTCTTCCAGGTCCCCGTCTACCAGAAAACCGGCCTGTAAGGTCTCCTGTTTCGAGCCACGCACAATCCCGGTGGTAGCCGTTTTCGGCGACGTAAAAGGTTGTCATTCCACTTCGATGCACAGCAACAACATCGCTGCACTGCCCTGCGAATGCCGGATCACCACACAAGACCATCATGATGAAAAATGCTGGAGAGCCAGCACCGTGATAAATTCGTTATCACTTCGTGAGAGGTGCGTGAATCGGGTATCTCATACTGATCCTGAATCGGTTCGGTGGAACATGCTGGTCATTCCGGACTGATGATATTCGATAAAAAACACAAGGAGTCAGTCAATGAAACGTTCATTAAAATCCATGCTGTTCATGTTTACGCTTGCATCCCTGACCATGGCCTCATCGGCCCAGGCCCGTGATGGCAAGATGTATGAGGTCACCATCACCAACCTCACTCGCGGGCAGACCTTTACCCCCATCATGGTCGCCTCCCACAAGAAGGGGCAGTACCTGTTCGAACTGGGACAACCGGCCAGTGATGAGCTGGCCACACTGGCGGAAAGTGGCAACAGCCAGCCGCTGCAGGATGCCCTGAAAAGTCAGGGGCTGGCCTATGACACGGTTTCCACCGGTGGCCTGCTGGGTCCGGGAGAATCGGTCACGGTTCGGGTCAGGGCGTTTGGCCGCTACAGTTACATCAGTCTGGCCTCCATGCTGATCCCGAGCAATGACGCCTTCATTGCCGTCAATGGAGTCAAGGCACCCCGGGGGCATCACGTGCAGACGGCCATTTCCCTGGCCTATGACGCCGGCAGCGAAGCCAATGACGAGCTGTGCGCCAATATTCCCGGTCCCTATTGCGGTGGCCAGGGGCTGTCTGCCGGTGACGGAGGCGAAGGCTACGTGCATGTCCATGCCGGCATTCACGGTAGTGGTGATCTGGCTCCAGCCACCTTCGACTGGCGCAATCCCACCGCCCGCATCGTCATCAAGCGGGCAAGATGATCCGTTGTCTCGTTCCCACGCTCTGCGTGGGAACACCACTGCGGGACTCCGCAGCCCTGCTCAGGTACTTCCGTCAATCCTGCAGTTCCCCCCTTTTTCTTGATTTTTGCCCCCCCATGGCCGATCATTCGCCCTTGTTTCAGCCACCCCGAACCCAATTAAAAGCGAGTCCCCATGTCCTCCAACATCCACGCCGATCGCGTCCTGATTCTCGATTTTGGCTCCCAGTACAGCCAGCTCATTGCACGCAGGGTTCGCGAGGCCGGGGTCTACTGTGAACTCCATGCCTGGGACATCAGCCGGGCCGACATCGAGGCCTTCGCCCCCAGGGCCATCATTCTCTCGGGCGGGCCGGAGACGGTAACCGGCAACAAGGCACCCAAGGCCGATCCGGTGGTCTTCGAACTCGGTGTCCCCGTACTGGGGATCTGCTACGGCATGCAGACCATGGCGGCCCAGCTGGGCGGCAAGGTGGAAAATGCCAGTCACCACGAATACGGCTATGCCCAGGTTCGCGCCCGTGGCCACACTGCGCTGCTGCGTGACATCGAGGACCACACCAGCCCCGAAGGCTGGGGTCTGCTGGACGTGTGGATGAGCCATGGTGACCGTGTGGTGGAGATGCCCAAGGGTTTCAAGCTCATGGCTTCCACCGACAGTGCACCCATTGCCGGCATGGCCGACGAGGCGCGCCACTTCTATGGTCTGCAGTTTCATCCCGAAGTCACCCACACCCGTCAGGGCCAGCGCATCATCGAACGTTTCGTCCACGACATCGCCGGCTGCGGCAACCTGTGGACCGCCGACAACATCATCGACGACAGCATCGACAGGATCCGCGAGCAGGTGGGTGACGAGGAAGTCCTCCTGGGCCTGTCTGGCGGGGTGGATTCTTCCGTGGTCGCCGCCCTGCTGCACAAGGCCATCGGTGACCAGCTCACCTGCGTGTTCGTCGACAACGGCCTGCTGCGCTACCAGGAAGGCGACCAGGTCATGGCCACCTTCGCCGAGCACATGGGTGTGCATGTGATCCGGGTGGACGCCGAGGCCCGTTTTCTCGATGCCCTCGAAGGGGTCAGTGATCCGGAGCAAAAACGCAAGATCATCGGTAACCTGTTCATCGAAGTGTTCGAGGAACAGGCCGACAAGCTCAAGAACGCCAAATGGCTGGCCCAAGGCACCATCTACCCCGACGTCATCGAATCGGCCGGTGCCAAGACCGGCACCGCCCACCTGATCAAGTCCCACCACAATGTCGGCGGTCTGCCCGAGCACATGGAACTCAAGCTCTGCGAACCCCTGCGCGAGCTGTTCAAGGACGAAGTGCGCAAGATCGGCGTTGAACTGGGTCTGCCCTACGACATGGTCTACCGCCATCCCTTCCCCGGACCGGGCCTGGGTGTGCGCATCCTCGGTGAAGTCAGGAAACAGTACGCCGACATCCTGCGCCTGGCCGATCACATCTTCATCGAAGAACTGCACAAGCACGAACTATACAACAAGGTCAGCCAGGCCTTCACCGTGTTCCTGCCGGTCAAGTCCGTGGGCGTCACCGGTGACGGCCGACGCTACCAGTACGTGGTCAGCCTGCGTGCGGTGGAAACCGTCGACTTCATGACCGCCCGCTGGGCGCACCTGCCCTACGAATTCCTCGAAACCGTCTCCAGCCGCATCATCAACGAAGTGGAAGGCCTCTCCCGCGTGGTCTACGACGTCACCGGCAAGCCGCCGGGCACCATCGAGTGGGAGTGACGGGCACAGGCAGGCAATGTCTGGCACTGGCAGGCATTTAGGCTGAGGGTTAAAGAACTTTCCGCTAAGCGATAGACTGTATATAAACACGT
>JAJRYG010000110.1 GCA_024275915.1 Gammaproteobacteria bacterium | reverse complement strand
TGGCCAGCACAGAGCGGTCTCTTTCGTTTTTAACAGGTCGGCTGGACATCTTCTTCACTCCCGATATACCTCGATTCATGGCTGAGCCTTCCAACTTCCTCCCCCAAGGAGAGGACCGGGGTGAGGGGAGCCAAATTCAGGCAACAGCCTGGGAAGCTCTGAATCATTCACCCCTGAATTATCAGAGCGCGAAAAATGAAAAGTGCGATTTTCGTTTTCGTGCAAAATCAAACGCTTGTCGTGTTTGATTTTGGCGGCACTTCCCTGTGTCGCGGGAACGGAAAACGCGGTTTCCCGTTCCCTCACATTTTCAATGACTTGCAAACATTGAAAATGACGGTGCGGCCTGCACCGCACACAGGCTGGGTAAAAACGGTGTTTTTTCAACAGCCTGCTAAAACTCGCCATGATCCTAAACCCCGTACCTGGGTACAGAGTCAAGAAATCCAAATATATGCTTGACCGTATATACGCGAAAGCATATATTTAGCCCCATGCTGGAAACCGACCTGTTCAAACAACTCAGTGACGCCACCCGCCTGCGCTGCCTGATGCTGCTGATCGCCGAAGGCGAGCTGTGCGTGTGCGAACTGACCCATGCGCTGGGACTGTCCCAGCCCAAGATCTCCCGCCACCTGGCTCATCTGCGTCAGGCGGATCTGGTGCAGGATCGTCGGGTGGGGCAGTGGATTCACTACCGTCTGCACGACAATCTGCCCGGCTGGGTTCGTGCCGTGCTGGATGCCACCGCCACCGAGTTGAACCGGCGGTCGGAGTATGTGGCCGACCGGCAAAATCTGTGCAGCATGCCTAACCGCCCCGGTTCCGCCTGCTGTGCCTGAATCAAGGTCCCGTCCTGACTTTGATCCCTAGATGGAGTCCCCATGAACATCCTTTTTTTATGCACCGGCAATGCCTGCCGCTCACAAATGGCCGAAGGCTGGGCAAAACGGCTCGGTCAGCCCCTGTTTGAAATCCAGTCCGCCGGCATCGAGGCCCATGGCAAGAACCCCCGCGCCATCGCCGTGATGGCCGAAGCCGGTATCGACATCTCAAGCCAGGAATCAACAAAATTGACCGAGGCGATGCTCAAGCAGGCCAATCTTGTGGTCACCGTGTGTGGCAACGCCGACGAGCACTGCCCGGTATTGCCTCCTGGCGTGCGCAAGGAACACTGGCCGCTTGACGATCCCGCCAAGGCAACAGGAAGCGAAGAGGAAATCATGCGCGTGTTTCGCGACAGCCGCGACGACATTCGTCAGCGTGTGGCCAGTCTGCTGCAACGCCTGCAAGAGGCGCCTGCCGTTCAACCCCCTCTCCCTCAGGCAGACGCAGGCCGGGGTGAGGGAAGCCGGTCAGGTGACACATTATGAGTGCGCAATGTGAAGTGGCGGCAAGGAAACAGAGCGGGGCGGCCATGGGCCTGTTCGAACGCTACCTGTCCCTGTGGGTATTGTTGTGCATCGCCGCCGGTATCGGCCTGGGGCACTGGTTTCCCGCCATGTTCCAGAAAATCGGCAGGCTGGAGGTGGCACGGATCAACCTGCCCGTGGCCGGACTCATCTGGCTGATGATCATTCCCATGCTGCTGAAGATCGACTTTCATGCCCTCAAGGGTGTGCGCCAGCACTGGCGCGGGGTCGGTGTGACCCTGTTCGTCAACTGGGGCGTCAAGCCCTTTTCCATGGCGCTGCTGGCCTGGCTGTTCATCGGTCTGTGGTTCCGACCCTGGCTACCGGCGGAACAGATCGACAGCTACATCGCGGGGCTCATTATCCTCGCTGCCGCTCCCTGTACCGCCATGGTGTTCGTCTGGAGCCACCTGACCCGGGGCGAGCCCCACTTCACCCTGTCCCAGGTGGCCCTCAACGACGCCATCATGATCTTCGCCTTCGCCCCCATCGTCGGCCTGCTGCTGGGTTTGTCGGCCATCACCGTGCCCTGGGACACCCTGCTGCTGTCGGTACTACTGTATATCGTCATGCCGCTGATCATCGCCAGCCTCTGGCGCCGGCATGTGCTGGCCCGGGAACACGGTTTTGCCCGCCTGGACAAATTGCTCAAACGCCTGCATCCTTGGTCCCTGATCGCCCTGCTGACCACCCTGGTGCTGCTGTTCGGTTTTCAGGGCGGGCAGATCCTCGCCCAGCCGCTGGTGATCCTGCTGCTCGCCATCCCGATTCTCTTGCAGGTGTTCTTCAATGCCTCCCTGGCTTACTGGCTCAACCGCAAGGTGCGCTCGCCCCATTGCGTCGCCGGCCCCTCAGCCCTGATCGGCGCGAGCAACTTCTTCGAGCTGGCCGTGGCTACCGCCATTGCCCTGTTCGGTTTCGAATCGGGTGCCGCCCTGGCCACCGTGGTGGGCGTGCTGATCGAGGTGCCGGTGATGCTGCTGGCCGTGCGCATTGTCAACCATACCCGCCAGTGGTATGAAGGAGCAGGAGGTATCGCCAGCTACGAGGAATGCTGTCCGACAGACTTGCATATGCACAAGACATCCTGATACCAGCCTGTGCAGTGCAAGGAGACACCGCCATTTTCAATGACCCCAAGTCATTGAAAATATGAGGGAACGGAAACGGTGTTTGTCAAGGATGTTGTCACTTTTTCACGCTGCCAACGACTCCAGTTGGCGCTCATTTGCTGAGGGCTCACGGTCTGGGTTCAGCCAGACTTCGGTGATTGGCTCCCAGTTGCGCATCGGCCCGGTCCAGCACTCTGGATGTGCGTTCCTGGCAGCTTCATAGACGGCCTTTCTGGCTTCCAGGATCGCCGGGGCTTCACCCCGGTGCCGCTGCTCGGGGAGTTATAACTGAATCTGGTGTTTGAGGAGTTGAAAAGAAGCGGCGTATCTGGTTGATTTGTTGTTGCGACACACCAAAGCAACCATGGGAGATACGCCACTATGAGCAAGAATAACGTGATTGAG
>JAJRYG010000109.1 GCA_024275915.1 Gammaproteobacteria bacterium | reverse complement strand
TTTCGGCACAGGATGGCGAAGCGCCTTCCATGCCAGCATTTTCAGTGCCGTGCTCGATTTTTCCAATCCTCACATTTCGGTGGACTATGCTGCGGTTGGAAAAACCTGAGCTCGACCCAGAAAATACTGTCCCCAAAGCCCCTGCATCCAAAAATTTATGCAACAATCGGGTTTATATTTATCAAGGCCTATTACCCGCGGGAATTCAACGGGGCTTTTCAGAAAGATTTTGTGTGCCAGTTCTGATTTTGGCTCTAATCGTACTTATTTCGTATGGCGGTGTATTGTCTATACAAACTACTATTAGCGGCGTCATCCCCCACGTGACAGTTTGAAAAATAATTTCGAAACTAACAATTAAGGGATGATCTCATGGTCAGAGATAAGCAGAAATTCTTCTATTGGAACCAGCTGGTTCGCAACAAGTACCTTCGCCTGATGATATTGCTGTTGATACCTGCCTGTTTGCAGTCGGCACAGGCTTCGGTACTCGGTTTTGTCGAGTACGAAGGCAGCAGAAATGATAACACCAGCCCCAGCTACTTTACCCAGGAGGTAGTTGAATCACCCGATGGCAAGTACGTTTATTCCATATCCAGTGTAAATGAGCGGCTCAATGCTTTCTCGCGGGATGCCGAGACGGGTATGCTCACAATGATTCAAAGTGTCGAGAATACAGATGATTACGGCTTGCGTGGGGCCTATGGCATGGCCATCAGTCCCGATGGCAACTATGTCTACGTGTCTGGCATTACCAATGATCCTTTCGATAATTCCATCTCCTGGTTCCAGCGTGATGGGGATACAGGTATGCTCACCTATGCGGGCAGGATTGTTCAGGACACCGACATTCCCAGTGGCTATGACAATCCCAACGGGGAGTTGCGCATCAGCGCCGACGGCTTTTTCCTCTATGCAGGGGACAGGGGGGCCGTTGGTCAGATTATCGTCTTCAGACGCGCGGACAACGGGGTCTTGACCCATGTGCAGACGGCCACGTCATCCGGGCAGGACATGAGAGGATTGCGCAAGTTTGCACTCAGTTCCGATGGCAGGCATGTTTATGCGGTCAGTTATCTCGGTCAGGCACTGATTGTATTCAACCGGGACAGGACCACCGGGATGCTGATGGCCTCTCAGGTCATCAGGGATATCCACAAGGATGCGGCCGAAGGTATTGCCGGGCTGGAAACCGCCGAGGATGTCATCGTTTCTGCGGATGGTCGCTTTGTCTATACCACCGGAATGATACAGAACGATACCTCAACGGGAGTCGATGATGAATACACGGTTCTGAGCTTTTCCCGTGACACGAATGATGGACGCCTGGTTTACCTGACCAGCACCACCAATACCTCGCAATATGGAACCAGCAGCGACTGGGACACCCTTCGGTGGCCCACTTCCCTGGCCTTCAGTACAGACAGTGAGCAGAAATTCCTCTACGTGGGGGCACAGATAGCCGATGCGATAAATGTGTTTCGGCGCAATCCGGATGATGGCAGTCTCTCCTGGGTCGGCTGGGAAACCGAGGGTGAAAACGGTGTCACCAATTTGCAACATGTGCAGGACATTGTCGTCAGTCGGGATGGTAGACACATCTATGCGGCCCTGGATCAGGGTGACGGGATCAGTGTGTTCGACACTCGTGCCGACATGTCCGTGGTCAAGACCGACAGTACTGATCCGGTTAACACCGGTGACAGTTTCAGTTACACGCTGTCGGTCACCAACAACGGCCCCAGTGATGCGCAGAACGTGATTCTCACTGATACGTTGCCTGCCGGTATACGTTTTGTGCGTGCCATCCCCAATGCCCCGGGAGCCTCGTGCAGCGAATCAGGCGGAACCATTACCTGCGATCTCGCCGGTATCGCGGCAACGACGGTGGTCAATACCCTTGTCGAAGTTCTGGCCCCGATGACAGCAGGCTCCCTCAGCAATTCGGCCGCGGTCATGGCGGATCAGCTGGATACGGAGATAGCCAATAACACCGATACCGAAGAGACCTGTGTCGAAGAAACCGGCAGCAATGCTTGTGGGGGAGGGGGGGCGGGGACAGCACCACCGCCGGTAACGGGAACTCCTGCAGCCACGGGTGGCGGTGGCGGGAGTGTGGGGACACTCTGGATTCTGCTGTTAACCGGATTGCTTGCGCTGGGTTTCCGCATGCCGGGCAAATCTGGCAGATAACATCCTGTCGCTGTATTTTTCGTAAATGACAAGACCGGCATGTTGCCGGTCTTGTTTGCCCGTCACTTGCACCGGGCGTGAGGTGGGTATGTGTTTGCTCTGCAACCGGAGCATAGACCTCTGAAATGTGAGGGCCAGAAAAATCAAACTGTTCTGCATTCATAATTCAGGCCAATCACGGTTTGCCTGTCAGAGATTGTTGTGTGTGCCATCACAAAACGGTGGGTTGGCGGTCTTGCGGCAACCACACAGATACACTGTTTCCGATTTGTCTGGCGTAAAGGCCACCGGCTCAATGCCGGTTCCGGCATGGGAACCATCACAAAAGGGTTGATTCCTGCTGCGCCCACAGGCACACCAGTGATAGGTTTTACCGCCCTCTACATCAACGGCATAGGGTTCGTTCTGGCTGGCAATGGGTTGTTCACTCATGATTCTTCTCCTGTTGTAAAAGTGTTGCGTTGGTGTGGCTGATTGAAATCAATCTCTGGTCCCTTGGGTACGATGCCAGTGGGGTTGATGCCGGCATGGCTGGCATAGTAATGATATTTTATGTGATCCATGTTGACGGTTTCGGCGATGCCTGGATGCTGGTAGAGATCCCGCACGTAGGCCCACAGGTTGGGGTATTCCTTCAGTTGCTGGCGATTGCACTTGAAGTGGCCATGATATACGGCATCGAAGCGGACCAGGGTCGGGAACAGTCGCCAGTCGGCTTCGGTCAGTGTGTCTCCAAGCAGATAGCGCTGCTGTGACAGCCGTTGTTCCAGTTTGTCGAGCATGGCGAACAGCAGGTCAAATGCTTCCTCATAAGCCGACTGGGTGGTGGCAAAACCTGCCCGGTAGACGCCATTGTTGATGGTGTCATATATCGTCAGGTTGATTTCATCGATCTGTTCACGCAGTGCCTCAGGGTAGAAGTCCACCTCTTTGTTTCCCCATGCATCGAAGGCATTGTTGAACATGCGGATGATTTCCGAGGATTCGTTGTTGACGATGGTATGGCGCTGCTTGTCCCACAGTACCGGCACGGTCACCACCCCGGTAAAGTCCGGGTTGGTAATCTGATATACCTCGATCAGCTTACTGGCACCATTGACCTCATCCGCTGTAGCGCATGGATAGTCACCAAACACCCAGCTTTCCTCGGGCATCAGGGGATGTACCACTGATACCGAGATGATGTCCTCCAGCCCCTTGAGCTTGCGGTATATCAAGGTGCGGTGTGCCCAGGGGCAGGCATAGGAGACATACAGATGGTAACGTCCGGCCTCGGCTGCAAAACCGCCTTCACCACTGGGACCGGCACGGCCATCCACCGTGACCCAGTTGCGAAACGCCGATTGCCAACGAACAAATTCACCCTTCACGGATTTCTCCCATCTTACCATCACGGTGATCCTGGATGGCCTGTACGATCTCGGTCTCGCTGTTCATGACAAAGGGGCCATGACGCACTACTGGTTCATTCAGTGGTGGCCCGGCCAGCAGCAACAGCTCGGCCGATTCATCCACGTCAATGATCACATTCTCTCCCTTGCCAAAAATCACTGACTGCCCCGCAACGGCTTGCCGGGCCTTTTCACCAAACCGGGCCTTGCCGGCAAACACATAGGCAAACACATTGTACCCTGCCGGAACCGCTTGTTCATGCCGGGCTCCGGCCTGCAGGCTGAAATGCAAAAAGGTGATTGGAATTACCGTATCGATGAGCGCCTGCACAGCCAGTGCCTGCCCGGCGATAACCCTGACGGACACGCTGCCGTCATCACTTTGTGCCTGTGGTATGCGGCTGGCGGGGATGTCCTGGTAACGCGGCGGCATCATTTTATTGGCTGCCGGCAGGTTGACCCACAGCTGAAAGCCGTGTATCGGGCCACCGTCACGCAATAAGTCGTCGCCGGGCATCTCGGAATGGACAACACCGGCACCGGCCGTCATCCATTGCACGTCAGCAGGCCGCAGATCGCCCCGGTGGCCAGCCGAGTCCCGGTGTTGCATATGGCCCTCAAGCAAATAGGTCACCGTCTCGAAACCCCGGTGTGGATGATCTGGTGCACCCAGCGCCTCACCCGGTGCCCAGGTTACGGGCCCCATCTCGTCCAGTAGCAAGAAGGGATCGAGCAGAGGTAATTCGGCCGTGGGGAAGGGACGGCGCACGGGAAATCCGGCGCCCTCCTTCAACTGCGTGGCAGTGATGATGTTCAGTACCGGGCGAGCCTGGCTCTGGCTGGATGTTGCTTCAGGTGTTGGCATGGGACTCTCTCCGATCGGGCAGGTCATTGTCTCAAGGGGCCGAGGCCAGTCGTCGCTGATCCAGGCTTACAGTCCGGCTGACATCCTGGACAGCAATCACCAGCAGACCACTGGCAATGGCAATGGCAATGGCAATGGCAATGGCAATGGCAATGGCAATGGCAATGGCCAGGTACTTCCTGGTTTGTTGTTGTGTACAGATCTAACTATAATTTGAAAATATTAATATAAAAGTAGAAAATACTGCTCAATTAAATCAATATATTCGATATATATGCCGACATCCAGCCAAAAACCCAGTCCCGCCTCTCGAATTACCTTGGAGCAATGGCGTGTGCTGCAGGCGGTGGTGGACTGTGGCGGCTTTGCCCAGGCCGCCGAGCATTTGCACCGCAGCCAGTCTGCCATCAGCTACACCATTGCCCGCATGCAGGAGCAACTCGGCATGCGCTTGCTCAGAATCGAGGGCCGCAAGGCGAGGCTCACCGAATTGGGTCAGGCCCTGCTGCACCGTTCCCGCCATCTGCTGCAACAGGCCCAGAATCTGGAACAGTTTGCTCACAGTCTGGAACAGGGCTGGGAAGCGGAAGTCCGACTGGTGGTGGACACCGCCTTTCCCACTGCCTGCCTGATGCGGGCTCTGCGGTGCTTCGAGCCCCTCAGCCAGGGCACCCGGATCAAGCTGACCGAGGTGGTTCTCTCCGGTGCCGAAGATGCACTGGCCCAGGGGGAGGCCGACCTGGCCATCTGTTCCCACGTGCCAACGGAGCTGCTGGGCGAATCTCTCATTCGTATCAGGTTTATTGCTGTCAGCCACCCGGAGCATCCCCTGCAACGGCTTGGCCGGCAGGTTACCGTCAACGACATGCAGCACGAACTGCAGGTGGTGATCCGGGACTCGGGGCTGCACCACCGGCGCACCATGGGCTGGCTGGGTGCCGAGCACCAGTGGAGCGTGAGTGGATTCGAAACGGCGGTGATGGCCGTCTGCGAAGGACTGGGCTATGCCTGGTTGCCCGAGCATCGCATCGACAAACGGCTGGAAGAAAAACAACTCCTTCCCCTGCCCATGGAGATCGGTGGCAGCTACGAAGCTGATCTGTACCTGGTCAGTGGCCAGAAACACAGCCCGGGGCCGGGCACCCGGTTGCTGGAAAAGGTCTTGCGAGAGACCGTTGCCGGAGAGCAAGCCGGTTGAAGGTTAACCCAATCGTTGCATAAATTTTTGCCTCGTTAGAAAAATTTGTAGGTGGAGATGGTTGTGTGTCTGTTTCAAGTTGTTGATATTGTGATAATTATAATGGTGCAATGTGACCTGTTTTTTTTAACAGGCTGTTGAAAAATGCCGCTATTCGACAGCCTGTGTGAGGGAAGGGCTTTTTCAACATCCCGTTAAGGGCAACCTGGTGTGAGCGTTTGGAATGCAGTGGGGTGTGTTTCATGAACCAAACCATGACGAAGGGCTCCCTCTCACCCCGGGAGAGTGACAGAGTGAGGGAATCGAAACGAGTGAGAATGTTGGCACGGTTGGCTCGGTGGCTACCCACAAATTCTTCTGAAGAGCTAAATTTTAGGCGCAGGATAACGTGGCGCCTTCCATGCCAGTATTTTCAGCGCAGTGCTTTTTCCAATCCTCACATTTCGGGGGACTATGTTGCGGTTGGAAAAACCTGCGCTCGACCCTGAAAATGCTGTCCCCAAAGCCCCTGCATCAAAAAAATCATGCAACATTGGGTTTGGTATACCGTGTGTTGAAAAATGAGCTTGTTTCAAAGGCTTGCCAAATAGCTGTTCCGAATATCAGGCTAGCTGGTGAGCCGGTACTTGCGTTGTTCAAGTGCCACCCTTGACCGGAATCATTACCCTGTACAATGTGTCGTGGGATTTTCATGAACTCAAAAGTACAGGCAGGATATTATTTTTCGCGAGATTGGGTAAAATATGAATACAATAGCTGGTCTGCCATTATGATAGAGTGATATTTCAGCTTGGGTAAGGAATGCATCATGGCTAAAAATGCAATTTTATTGATTCATGGCATGGGGAATCATTCCTCGCCTGAAACT
>JAJRYG010000108.1 GCA_024275915.1 Gammaproteobacteria bacterium | reverse complement strand
CCACGCTGCGAATTCTCATTCCCATCGGCCTGCCCGTGCATGTCATCCATGGCAACAACACCGGCGATACCTTCAGCCTGGCCCGGCTGTCCCATGATGCCGACAACCTGATCCACTACCATGGCCAGGACGCCGGTATCGAGCTGGCCGGGCGGCGGATTTTCATCGTTCACTACCCCCACTACGCCCAGGCCATGGCCACCACCGGTGACTGGGATCTGGTGTGCTGTGGCCATGACCACCGTGCCTCCGTGGAGCACATCCACAATATCCACAACCGTGAAACCCTGTTCGTCAATCCCGGCACCGTCGGTGGCGTCGGCGCCGTACCCACCTACGCCATGGGCGATCTGGACACCATGGTGTTCGACATCCACGACGTGCCGGTGGAAGAAAAACTGGCGGTCAACAAGAAGCCGGTCACGCCCCACGTCTGAGGCGAGGGACGAGGCAAGTCCAGGTACCCGGTTTGCAGGAAATAACCGGCTGAATGATTCCCCTGAAATGCCTTCCTGTAGCCGGGAATGCGCCACCCCCAGAACCGCCTTTTACTCGTCCCTTGACTAGCTGTTGTGCTCCACCCAGCGGCTTCCCTCACTGAGCTGCTCTTTCTTCCAGAACGGGGCACGGGACTTGAGTTCTTCCATCAGGTAGCGGCTGGCCTCGAAGGCGGCGGCGCGGTGAGCGGACCAGACGGCGACCACAACGATGGGATCGTCGGGATACATGTCTCCGACCCGGTGAATGATCAGGCTGTCGATGATGTCCCAGCGTTTTTGCGCTTCACCACAGATCTTTTCCAGGTGCTTTTCCGTCATGCCCGGGTAGTGCTCCAGGGTCATGGCCCGGACATCATCCCCCTCGTTGAAGTCCCGCATGGTACCGATGAACAGGGCGGTCGCCCCGTATTTTCCCGCCTCATTCAGGGTATTGCGCTGGTAGTCGCGGACTTCATCGAAGGGGTCGAAGGGCTGCTGGCGAATTTCAATGTGCATGACTAACCCCCGGTCACCGGCGGGAAGAAGGCCACTTCATCACCATCCTGAACGGGATGGCCGGCGTCGACGTATTCCATGTTGACGGCCATCAGGGTATTGGCGGCCAGGGGCTGGCCACCGGTGGCCAGTTGCCAGATTTCAGCCACGGTCGCCGCCGGCCCGGCGTCGAGCCTTTCTTCTGACTTGCCCACCTGCTCGCGCAGGCTGGCGAAAAATTTGACTGCGATACTCATGCTGCTCACAAGATTGCGATAAACGGGGTCAAAGCCTATCATGAGCCCCTTCGATTTCCCAACTGTCGGAACAGGAATCCCCATGAGCAAACTGACCCATTTCAATGCCGAAGGTGAAGCCCACATGGTCGATGTGGGCGAGAAGACCGCGACCCACCGCGTGGCGGTTGCCGAAGGCCACATCCGGATGGAGCCGGCGACCCTGGCCCTGATCCTCTCCGGGGAACACAAGAAAGGCGACGTGCTCGGTATCGCCCGGGTGGCCGCCATCATGGCTTCCAAGCGCACCGCCGACCTGATCCCTCTTTGCCACCCGCTGATGCTGACCCGGGTCGATGTGGACTTCGACTGCGATGAAACAGACAGCCGGGTGCTCTGTGTGGTGAGTGTCGAGACCCGCGGCCAGACCGGGGTGGAAATGGAGGCACTGACCGCCGTGCAGGTGGGCCTGCTGACCATTTACGACATGTGCAAGGCCGTGGATCGGGGCATGACCATTGGCGATGTGCGCCTGCGGGAGAAAAAGGGGGGCAAATCCGGCCACTGGAAGCGGATCTGAGCCCCGCCCCCGCGTTCCTCCAAAATTTATTCCTGAATTATCATCCACTTTTACACGATTTCTCAACCTGAATCGACATGCCGACCCTGTAATTTCCCATCTGCCTGCTATACTTGAGGCTAGTCGTGCTCTAGGAAAATAGAATGAGTTTTTGGCTGCAATTCTCATGGTTTTTCAATGCAGCCTGACCAATGAGCCAGTCCTGAGGTCTTAGTATGAACATGCATCATGACAATCTTTTCCGCCTAGGCATCCTGCTGATCAGCCTGCTCTCCAGCCCCTTTGCCCTTGCCGATCGCTCCGACTGGGTGCAGGTCGAGCGTTTTGAAAAACAGCTGGCCCAGGCACAGCAGGGGCAGGTCTCGGCCATGTACGAGATCGGCCGCATGTACGAGTATGGCCGGGGCACCGACTACGATCTGGGCAAAGCGGCGCAGTGGTACCAGAAAGCCGTCACTGCCGGCTCGGCACCGGCTGCCGCCCGCCTCGGTGTCCTCTACCTGGAAGGCCGGGGCGTCAAGCAGGATCACGAAAAAGCCTACAAGCTGTTTGCCGACGCGGCCAATGAAGGGGTTCCGCTGGCCCAGTACAACCTTGGCCTGCTGTATGAATGGGGCACGGTGGTGGCTCAGGATCGCAACAAGGCTCTTTTCTGGTACCAGAAGGCGTTCAAGGGCGGGGACTACCGCGCCAGCCACAAGATCAAGCAACTGAAAACCCAAGGACAAAACAGTATAGCCAAAAAACCGGCCCCCAACGCTTCGACAAAGACGGTAAAACCCACCCCCGCCGAATCCCGGCCCAAGCAGACCGGTACACCGGTTCTGAAGACCATCCTCTCGGCAAAATGGATGCAGGGGACGCATCCGGCCGGCTACCTGCCTTCCGAGATCAGCCAGTGTGAGAAAATCTCCGCCAAACAGGCCCGCTGCACCAGCAAGCAGCAGCGCAACACCGATGCGGAAATCATCGTCTATGACACCGAGGCCCGCCTGGAGAATTTCAAGGGTAACCATTTCACCATCACCTACACCAACACCGTGGTCGAGATAAAACCCCGCGAAACCTCGGTGGGCCCGTTGGGTGAGGGCGATACCGCCCCGGTCACCAGCAACATCAAGGTCGGCCAGAAAAGCCGCCCCCACAAGCTGGAATGCCAGCTACTGGACATCTCCAGCCTGCGCTGTACCCGGGACAATATCCGCACGTATGACTTAACAAGCTAAATAGCTATTCCAAATATCAGGTCGGTTTGCCGGTAAGTGATTTTTCATAAACACCATCCCAAGCCCGGCCTTCGAACCCCACCGACCTGACTTGTATCTTTCATCGTGTCTCATTACCCTTGGGTTCCATGATTCAGGCGCCAGAAACCGAACAACAACTGCTGGAAAACGCCCGGCAGATCGCCGGACTGACCCTGGCGCAGCTGGCCGGGCAACTGGATCAGACGCTGCCTGCCGACCTGAAAGTCGAAAAGGGCCGGGTAGGATTGCTGCTGGAGCTGGCACTGGGCGCCACGGCCTCTTCCCTGCCAGAGCCGGATTTTCAGAAAATCGGCGTGGAACTCAAGACCATCCCCCTCAATGCCCGTGGCCTGCCCGGTGAAACCACCTATGTCTGTACCGTGCCCCTGACCAACAATGCCGGACAGAGCTGGCAGACCTGCTGGGTAAGGCGCAAACTGCAACGGGTGCTCTGGGTCCCCATCGAAGCCGATGCCCGGATTCCCCTGGCGGCCCGGCGCATTGGCATGCCCCTGTTGTGGAGTCCCAGTGCTCAACAGGATGCCATCTTGCAGCAGGACTGGGAAGAACTCATGGAACTGATCGTTACCGGCCAGATCGAGACCGTATCGGCAAGACAGGGAACCTGGCTGCAAATCCGCCCCAAGGCGGCCCATGGCCGGGTATTGTGCGACAGCATCGATGCTGAGGGAAAACCCGCCGAGACCCTGCCACGGGGTTTCTACCTGCGCACGGAATTCACCCGGGCAATACTTGCCGAGCATTACGCCAGCACGGGCTGAACCCAGGCACTGCCCGCCACTCACCGCCTGTTGGCGGCACAAACAGGCCGTTTTCTAAAGATCCCCGTGCCCGCGCCGACAGCTAAATAGCTGTTGCGGATACCAGGTCAAGGCATGGGAAGAGCACCGGGTGTGGAAGAATTTGGCATGACCGTCAGCCGCAAGGACGATGTGCAGGACGCACAAGTGTCGCAAGAGGGCAGGATTCCCGGAGCGACTGCGGCGGTCGAGCCTACAGTACGGCGTGTCATGCCAAATTCTTCCGTGCCTGGGGCGGTGTCTGTGAAAATCGCCCACCAGTAAAGTGACCTGGTATCTGCAACAGCGATTTAACCAGGCGTTACCGCTATCCGCAACGCCCATGTCAATAACCCATGGAGCCATCATCGGGCATGCCTGCCAGTCTCGACACCTGGATCAACCGTATCAGTGAACAGGAACTGCCTGTTTTCAAATACACCATCCACGCCATCAATGATGTGGTGGCCAGTGATGATACCTCCACCGCAGAGCTGGCCCAGATCATTCTGCGTGACGCCACCCTCACGGCGCGTATCCTGCGGGTCGCCAACAGCCCCCTCTACAATCCATCCAGTTCGGCCATCAATACGGTCAGCCGCGCCATCGTATTCATCGGCTTCAACCTGGTGCGTGACATCACCCTGTCTCTGGCAGTCATCGATGCCCTGTTGAGCAGTCATGAAAAACAACGGGTCCTGCAACTGATGGCACGGGGTTTTCACGCGGCCGTGCAGGCCCGCATGTTTGCCGAGCAGCGCGGTGATGACAACCCGGAGATCGTCTTCATAGCTGCGCTGCTCTATCACCTGGGGGAAATTGCCTTTTACTGTGTCAGCGAGAATGAAGGCGAACAGATATTCAGACTGGTCGAGGAATCGGGCCTGAAGGAAGACATGGCACAAAAGGAAGTGCTGGGATTTACCTTCGACCAACTGACCGTGGGCCTGACCCGGGGCTGGCATTTGAGTGATCTGCTGCACAGCGCCATCAACCAGCCGAGCCTGAACAACCCACGCATCAAGGACATCATACTCAGCCAGAAACTGGCCCAGGCCACGGCAAAAAGCTGGAACAGTGCACAGAGCACGAAGATCATCCAGGACATCTCCCGGCACTTGCACAAGTCCATCGAAGTCACCCGGCACGAACTGCAGGACACGGCCAATCATGCCGTGGAGATGGCCCGGCTTTTCGGCGCCAGTGCCATCATTCCCTATCTGCCGGTCTTGCAGCAGACCCGGCAGGCAAGCACCGATGAAGAAACCAGCGAGCAGGAAACCTTTCCACAAGCCGACCACCTGTTGCAACTTAACATATTGCGGGATCTGGCCGGCATGCTGGAGGGCAAGCCGAATCTCAACCTGGTGCTGGAAACCATTCTCGAAGGCATCTATCGGGGTACCGGCATGGATCGCACCCTGTTTGCCATACTCAGTCCCGACAGGAGAAGGCTGCAGGGAAAATATGCGCTGGGCCAGGACAATCGCCAGTTTGTGACAAGATTTCAGTTCCTGCTTGACAAAAATCCCCTGTTCCACAGCCTGTTTGCAAACCGGCGGCCCACCTGGATCAAAAATACCCAGGGCGATGATGCCATCGGCAAAATGGACAGCCAGATGCGCCTGATCCTGGCCTGCAAGGCCTTTTACCTCAGTCCCTTGTTCATCGGCAGCAAACCCATTGGCATCATCTATGCGGATCGGCAACCCAGCGATCGGCCACTCGATCAGGAAAGTTTCGAGAGTTTTCGACATTTCTGCCTGCAGGCCAACCTGGTGATCCAGCAACTGGCGGCACCGGCCTGAATAGCCGGAACAGGCTCATGGGCCGGCCCGGTCGACGCGCTTGCCCGTCTCGTGGCCGGCAACGGGCCGCACATCGGGGTACAGTTCATCCAGGGCCATGGAACGGCCCGGTCCGGTGACGATCCTGGCGTGAAAACGCTGCAGCTGGCGCGGCTCCGCGACGCCACAGGCATGGGCGATCACCCCCACTTCATGTTTCAGGTTCTTCACGTAGCTGGCCACCCGTGCGGCCTTGTTGGTGACATCCAGGCCTTTTTGCAGGCGCGGATCGTGGGTGGTGATCCCGGTGGGACAGGTATTTTTATTGCATTGCAACGCCTGTATGCAGCCCAGTGCAAACATGAATCCCCGTGCCGAGGCGACGAAGTCCGTCCCCATGCACAGAGCCCAGGCCACCTCGGTGGGGGTGATCATCTTGCCCGAAGCGATCACCTTGATGCGTTCACGCAGGCCGTACTCATTGAGCTTGTCGATGAGCAGGGGCAGGCTTTCCCGCAGCGGCAGGCCAACATCGTCCAGCAGTGACATGGGCGCAGCACCGGTACCACCATCGGCACTGTCCAGGGTAATGAAATCCGGGGCCGATTCGATGCCCCGTTTGCCAATGGCGCGAAACAGCACGTCCAGCCAGCCATAGGCACCCAGCACCATCTTGAAACCCGTGGGTTTGCCGGTAATGAGGCGAACCTTGTGGATCATGTCCAGCAGGTCGTCGGCACTGTCGATATCAGGGTGCCGGTTGGGACTGATGGAATCTTCATGGGCAGGGATACCCCGGATCTCCGCGATCTCTTCTGTCACCTTCACCGCGGGCAGAATCCCGCCCTTGCCCGGCTTGGCACCCTGACTGAGCTTGATTTCGAACATGCGAACCTGGGGATGCCCGGCAATGGCCTGCAATTTCGACACATCCAGATTACCCTGACGGTCACGCACACCGTATTTTGCCGTGCCGATCTGGAACACCAGATCGGCCCCGCCCCGCAGATGATACGGAGACAGCCCGCCCTCTCCGGTGTTCATCCAGCAGCCGGCCCTGCCGGCACCCTGCGACAGGGCCAGTATTGCCGGCCTGGAAATGGCACCATAACTCATTGCCGAAATATTCAGCAGGGAATCGGTACTGTAGGGCTTTTCACAATGCGGCCCGATGGTAATGCGCCGTGTCGCTACCGCATCCCGATCCAGGGTCGGGAAAGGACAATTGACGAACAGGACCGTACCGGGAACAGAGAGATCCTTTGTGGAACCGAAAGCCCGGGTATTGTTCCCGTCCTTGGCGGCCAGATAGACCCAGTCCCGCTCGGAACGGTTGAAGGGCAATTCTTCGCGATCCATGGCAAAAAAGTACTGGCGAAAAAATATGCCCAGCTTTTCGAACAGGGCGCGAAAACGCCCGATGACCGGATAGTTGCGGCGAATGGCATGCCGGGTCTGGGTGATGTCGATGACAAACATGACGATAACCACCAGCAGCACGGAACCCACGGCAAAAATGAACAATACCGACATCAACTCCAGCCCGGTGAGCAGGAGATCGGAGATGGTACCTGAATCCATATTTATTTTTTCCTGTTGTTGTACATCAGTCTGTCATTGAAAATATACGTCTGCTTCGAACATGCGGTTTCAAACAAGGGCTCTTCAGAAGAATTTGTGGGTGGCCAGCGTGCCAACGCCCTCTCCCCCCTCAAACTTTTCTAACGAGGCCAAACAAGCAACTGTTCCAAACAGCAGGTCGGGATGCCCGGATCAGATGCGGCTGTCGAGCCTGCAACGATAGGGGTTACAATCAGACTTCCCTTAACAGGATGTTGAAAAAGCCGTTCCCTCACATTTTCAATGACTTATGGTCATTAAAAATGGCGGTACTTCCCTGCACCGCACACAGGCTGTCGAATAATGGCGTTTTTCAACAGCCTGTTAATTACAAGCGGAATTACTGTTAACATTGGTTCAGCATATCGCAGGATGACCGCGATGATCCATCACGGCCCTTTATCGCAGCCTTTTCATTTTTAACCGAACCCTGGTCTGCCAGGCAAAAAGATACCCCCATGAATGATGATGTAAAAAAGAACATTACCGCCCTGTTCGATCTGCTCGCCAGTCAGTACGACAACCCGGCACAACGGTTTTTCCCCTTTGTCGGCGACAGGCTCATCGAGCATCTGTCACCGGGGCCCGGTCACAAGATCCTCGACATTGCCACTGGCACCGGCGCCGTGGCCCTGCCGGCGGCCCAAGCCATTTTGCCCACAGGCCGGGTACAGGCCATCGATCTGTCGGAAAAAATGCTCGATACCGCAGCGGCCAACATGCAGCGTTCCGGCCTTGCCAATGTCGACTTTCACAACATGGATGCCGAGACCCTGCAGTTCAAGCCTAATTACTTCGACTATGCCACCTGTTCGTTTGGCATTTTCTTTCTCGATGACATGCAATCTGCATTACAGGAATGGTTGCGGGTTCTCAAACACGAGGGCCGGCTCATGTTTACCAGCTTTGGCCGCAATGCCTTCGAACCCCTTGCCAGGCAGTTCAAGCAGGACATGGAAGGCTTTGGTGTCCCCGTCCCCGAGGTCCACTGGAAACGTCTGTGTGAAGAATCCCAATGTCGCCAATTACTGGAAAGTGCCGGTTACGAAGCGATCCAGACGACCACCGAACAGATGGGCTACCACCTCAATGACAGCCGTGACTGGTGGGAATTGATTTACAGTACCGGTTACCGTGCCTTTATCGAGCAACTGTCCGCCATCGAGCAACACGAATTCAGGCAAAAACACCTCAAGGCGATAGAGCACAACATGACCGACAAGGGAATCTGGCTGGATGTGGAAGTGATATTCGCCTCCGGCAGGAAACCTGCCAGTCCGGCCTGAACAACCCATACCCCTGAAACATGCAGGGTCAAAAAAGCCCTGCCGGCAGTTTTATCCTGCCGGCAGGGCAGATATAATCATCATCGCAGTATCCCCTTTCCGATACGCCCCCTTTTTTCTTCCAGTTCCATGGAGCCATCATGAGTGAGCAAGATATCGACAAATCCCTGTTCGGCAATGACGCACCGCTGATCGATACCGATACAAAAACCCTGCAGGATCAACTGCAATCCTTCCGCCAGCACCTGGCCGAACTGCCCGCCGATGTCAGCGAGGCGGATCGGGCCCGGATCAAACTGGATATTGCCGAAACCCTGCTGGCCCTGGATGACAAGGAACAGGCCTGGAACACGGCACGTGAAGTCCTGGATGTCTTTCTCCAGCAGCAGATGTGGCAACAGGCCGTGGAAAGCTACAATGTGCTGTTCCAGTCCGACCAGCCGGCCTCCCTGTCGGCCCTCGGCCAAGGCGTCTGGCTTGCGGTCACCTTCCCCATCGCCGCCGACACCACGGTTGCCATGCTGCAGCACATCGTCGAGGAAACCCCCGATGATTCCGACGGTGGCGCCGTTGCCGCCATGGCCGCCCATTACATCGCCGACATACGCAGCGATGACGACGACCATGACAGCCTCACCTTCCTCACCCAGAACATCATCGGCCAGGTTGCCAAGCGCCACAGCAACGTCAACACCCAGGCCGAAATGGACATGTGGATTGCCAGACTGCAACTCAATGATCCCAATGAATTCCTGCCCCGCCTGGGCAAGGTCATTGACGTGCTGGTAGGTGATGACTGGTGGTACGACCGGGACAAGCTGCGGGAATCCCTGCCGATTCATTGAATGAAACCGGACATCAACCCGAGTGAGCGCGGCTGTCGAGCCGGCAGGGATGCCTTGCATTGCCATCTGAAACTGGAAAGTACCCGACCGGCCTGGTGAGCAGGTCTTCGGACAGCCATTCAGGCGGTATTCGATTCCACGGTAAAATAATCCTGCACCGGCCTGGGAACCATGATCATGACACTGGAAATATCCTCTTCACCGAGCAACTTCCCGACCGCATAAATATCATGCCCCGAATCAATCAGATGGGCGACAAAGGCATCACGCAGTGATCGGGCATCGATTTTCTTGTTGAGCCCCGCCTCCATGCCTGCCAGTTGAATCGCCTCTTCCAGGCTAGATTCCTCGACATGATGCCGCCAGGTTTTGCCTGTTTGCGAATCGGTCTGCAAATCGGCGGAAAACAGATATTGCCAGCGCAGTTCTCGGCTGGCATTGGGGTATTTTTCCTGCAGCTCGGCCGGCAGATAAACCCCGGCAAAGCCCCTGGCCAGATCCTCCGCAAAAAGGATTTCGATATTGATGATGTGATCCCGCAAGGGGCCAAGCAATTCATCCGCCACGGGCACTATCCTGTCACGGCTGCCGTCTGCATTGCGGATCAGCAGTTTCCCCTCGGTAAAATCGACATCGAAAACCCGCAGCCTGATGACTTCCTTTGCTCGCAGACCACAACCATAGAGTAGCCTGGCCATGAGCAGGGACAGGGGTTCATTCATGGCGGAAAACAGTTTCTGAACCTCACAATGGCTCAGTCGCTGCGGAACAGTGTCCATGCTGCTGGCATTGAACCCGCCTCGGTCGGGCTGTGGCTGTCGTGGTGTCTGCTGCAGGGTGCTGGCCAGATCGCACCAGTATGTCCAGGGAAAGGTACCGGCCCAGGGAAAACGCACCACATCCTGAAAGAAGATTTTCAGGGCTTCCACGACCTCGGTAAATTCCAGCATTTCCTGCTGACTGGCCAGTGCCATTTGCTGCAGGTATTTTTCGACCTCATTGCCGGTGTGGTGCTTGAGACGCAAATCCGGAAAATGCTTGATATAGGCTTTGACATGCCGCACATATTGCCGGGCCGTATAGTCCGACATGTTGTAGCTCTTTGTTTTTACTATAAAATAGTCCCAGAAACGGGCTAAAATGTCATTTGCCATGTGAGCGGTCCCTGGCTGAAAAAACACTGTTATTATTTACCACAGGGAATGCTACTATGGCCGTGCGGCCATGTAAAAGTAGCAGTTCACATCATGCTCTGGTTACGAAAAAACACTGACTCAACCCAATAGTTGCATAAATTTTTGGATGCAGGGGCTTTGCGGACAGTATTTTCAGGGCCGAGCGCAGGTTTTTTTCCAACCGCCGCATCGCCCAACCTGTATGAGGACTGGAAAAATCGGGACGGCACTGAAAATGCAGGCATGGCAGGCACTGCGCCACCTTGCGCCGAGAATTCATGCCATGACTGGTTTGAGTAAAATTGCATCATTTGCGCCCGTGCCAGACCCGTCGCGCAACAGACAAACGGGAATTCAGACGCCTTACAATGAAAAATACTGTTGATGCCCGTATCGAGTTCTATTTCAAGGGCAAGAAATACAGCCCTTCCACCACCATCGATCTGGACAGATTGATGGAAAATCAGGGGGGCCTGCCGCTCATCTATTCGCTCGTGGCACGGGAGAACAACATCGATCCCTACTCATACGAATACGAGGTCCTGCAAAGTTCAGACGTCTACTTCGATAATGCTCATGGCCTGGCCGAGGCCTTTGTCTATGACGGCGAGCTGGATCTGGCCCTGTTTGCCGCGGCCTGGGAAAAAGCCAGGCTCAATGAAACCCTGCAGGCCCTGGCAAAAAAACACATGGGCATCGACAAACTGGATGAAGTCCCCGGACTCAAGGCCTGCCTGATGGAAGCCTGGCAACTGGGTAAAAGTACCCCGCATAAATGACAGGTTCAGGTAGCAAAGCATTTGACAGGCTGCTGAAAAGTCCTGCCCCGGACTTTTCAAGCCCGGAAATGAAAAACATGGGATTATATTTTCCCATATTTGCATT
>JAJRYG010000107.1 GCA_024275915.1 Gammaproteobacteria bacterium | reverse complement strand
GTCGATGTCGTCGACATGTTCGCTGACGATGTCGACCACCAGTGATTCGAAATCGTCGGTGGCCTTGCCCATGACCTTGATGGGAAACTGGCAGGGAAATTCAAACAGGGTTTCTTCGCTCATGAGGGCCTAGATGGGGGTGGATACCGGTTTTTCAAGTCTTGCCGGGATTCTGCAGGCCGCTCTTGAAGGCCTGGTAGATGCGGTTGATTTTCTGCCAGACGGGGCCGGCCTTGCCGTCACCCACGGGCCTGCCATCGAGGTGGGTGACGGGCAGGATTTCCTTGGTGGAGCTGGTCAGCCAGATCTCGCTGGCATTTCTCAGTTCGGTTTCGCTGATGTCCCTTTCCTCACAGGGCAGGCCGTGGTCATGGGCCAGTTCCACCACCAGGTCCCGGGTGATGCCGGGCAGGATGCAGCGCGACTTGGGAGGGGTAACGATGGTGTCGTCGACAACGACGAACACATTGCTGGCTGCGCCTTCGGTGACCTTGCCGTCACGCAGCAGGATGGCCTCGGCGGCACCCTGTTCCACGGCTTGCTGGCGCAGCAGGATGTTGGGCAACAGGGCAATGCTCTTGATGTTGCAGTACTGCCAGCGAATGTCCTCGAGGGTAATGGCCTCGACCCCTTTGGCGGTTTTTTCCGCCGCTGGTGCCACCAGCGGGTTGCTCATGACGAACACGGTCGGTGTGGCAGAGGGAAACTTGTGATCCCGGGCGGCGATACCACGGGTTACCTGCAGGTAGATGGACTGATCCTCGCCGTCATTCCTTTCGATGAGGGTATCAATGATGTCTTGCCAGCCTGCACGGTCGAAGGGGTTGTCGATACGCACCGCCTGCAGGCTGTTTTCCAGCCGTTGCAGATGGGGTTCGAGGCGAAATGGCCGGCGGGCATAGACGGGAATGACTTCGTAGACGCCATCGCCAAAGATGAAGCCGCGATCCAGCACCGGTACACAGGCCTCATCGGCGGGCAGGTATTTTCCGTTCAGGTAGACGACGGGCGCAGTCATGGGCTTTACTGGAACATCATCATGATGTTGTCCACCAGGGAACGCCACAGGCCTCCTTTGGGGATGTCTTCCAGCGCCACCAGGGGTTTGCTGACCAGTGTCTTGTTGCCCAGCTTGATGTCCACTGTGCCATAGCTCTGGCCCTTGAAGGCCGGGGCCACCAGCAAGGGTTCCACGGTCATGCTGGCAGAGACCTTGCTGCGCTGGCCACGGGGCAGGGTCAGGTAGAGATCTTCGGCAAGCCCCAGTGGCAGGTTTTCCTTTTCACCTTTCCAGATGCGCATGGTGGTCAGCGGTTCATTGGCCTTGTGCAACAAAAAGGTTTCGTAGAAACGGAAGCCATAGTTGAGCAACTTGCGGCTGGTGGCCGAACGGGCCTTGTCGGAGCTGGTACCGACCACCACCGAAATCAGGCGCATGTCGCCTTCCTTTGCCGAGGCCACCAGACAGTAACCGGCCGATTCGGTATGGCCGGTCTTGATGCCATCGACCCGTTCGTCCAGCCACAGGAGGCGATTGCGGTTGTTCTGCTTGATGTTGTTGTAGGTAAAGACCTTTTCCTTGTACCAGGCATAGTGCTCGGGAAAGTCACGGATCAGCGCCCGGGCGAGGATGGCAAGATCCCGCACCGTGGTGTAATGGTTCTTTTCCGGCCAGCCGGTGCTGTTCATGTAGTGGGTGCCATTCATGCCCAGTGAGCGGGCATACTGGTTCATCAGTTGCACGAAGGCATCCTCGCTGCCGGCCACATGTTCGGCCAGTGCCACGCTTGCATCATTGCCCGACTGGATGATCATGCCCTTGAGCAGATCCCGCAGGCTGACCCGCTTGTTGACCTCGATGAACATGCGCGAGCCCTTCATGCGCCAGGCCTTTTCGCTTACCAGTACCATGTCGTCCATGCTGATGCTGCCATTTTCGATTTCCTTTTGCACCACATAACCGGTCATCATCTTGGTCAGACTGGCGGGTTCTACCTTTTCATCCACATTGTGCTCGGCCAGCACCTGGTTGCTGTTGTAATCGATCAGCAGCCAGGCCTTGGCATTGATGGCCGGAGGTGAGGGAACCAGGCTGGGTCCGGCCTGCAGGGACAGGCTCAGAAACAGCAGGGCAAGCAGGGAAAATGTGTGTTTGAGGTGCATAAATAATCCGGTGAATGGTTGTTGCAGGGGGTATTTTAACGGCTTGGTCGGGCAAAAAACAGGAATAGTTGAAAAGCCCGCAAAATAATACCCTGCGCTGGAATGATGATTCAATTGGTGGCGAGGGACGAGGTTCAGGGTTATGCGGTCATGCCAGCGCGGGTGGCTTGAGGAAAAAGGCCTGTTCGTTGCCACGAAACAGATTCCATTCATCGACAGGAATTTACCACCCGCCCCAAGCACCCTGGAATCCAGCCTGCAAAAGATAAGGGACGAGTGACGAGTGACGAGTGACAAGTGACGAGGAACCGGGGGGCATCCCGTTATTGCGGCCCCCGAGCCGCAATCCAGTGGATGGTGGGAAGTTGAAGGGACGATACGCTGTCATGTAACCCCTTCCAGCCATCGACAAGCCAGCTTCACCCACCAGAAGCATCCCTGGATTCCAGCCTGCGCTGGAATGATGTCGGAGTCGGGTTTTACTTGTATCTTGTCTCTGGCTTTGATCCAGCCTTCGCCGGAACGATCAGTGAGGTACAAAGCGGAACCCCCTTTCCAAATCCCGCATTAGTGATGCCGTCGCTTGTCCCTCCAGAGAGGGCTGTCAGTCGACGATCACATGGGCATCGTGATATCCATAGTGGCTGAGTTCCTCGGCCAGGCGATCGGCATCGGCGACACTGGCCAAGGGGCCAATGCGTACCCGGTAGACCCCCTTGCTGCGGTTATAGCCGGTGGATACCCTGAGTTTGTGGAAGCGGCGTTTGATGCTGTTGCTGAGTTTTTCGGCATTGTTGCGTTCCGAGAAGGCACCAATCTGCAGGTAGAGCTTGCCGCCATCGGGCAGGTCGTGTCGGGCGGTTTTGCTCTGGCGCGGTTTCTTGCTGCGTTTGTAGTCATCGGCATCGATTACCTCGATTTCCACCTTGCCGGTGCCGGTGGCGGTGATGCCCAGCTTCTTGGCGGCGGCATAGGACAGGTCGATGATGCGTCCCTTGTGGAAGGGCCCGCGGTCATTGACGCGGACGATGATGCTGCGTCCGTTGTCCAGATGAGTCACGCGTACATAGATGGGCAGGGGCAGGGTCTTGTGTGCCGCCGTCATGGCATACATGTTGAAAGGCTCACCACTGGAGGTGCGGTGGCCGTGGAACTTCTTGCCATACCAGGATGCCAGGCCTCGCTGGCTGAAACCCTCGGCATCGTCGTCGTCCATGACCCGGTAGCGCTTGCCGTTGACCACATAGGAGTCCGGGTTGCCGTGGCGGCTGCGTGGTTCCTTGCGTGGCTGGGCATCAGGGATCTGGTTTATCTCGATGTCCCGATCCGGGGCACTGTCGTGCTTGTGCTGGTACCGAGGGCTCGAACAGCCACTTAGCAGTGCTGTGCCAAGCACGATCAGGACAGCATGTTTAAGGTATGAATTGTACAAAAGCCTTTACCATACAGATGATTATTTGCGCCGCCGCTTGATCTCCTGGCTGAGCTGATAGGTGGCCATGGAATACAGTGCGCTATGATTATAGCGGCTGATGACATAAAAGTTGTGCCAGCCTATCCAGTACTCCGGGCCATCCTCTCCTTCCAGTTCCAGCAACACACCCTTGATGTCGGCAGGAACATCATCGCTGATCCTGATCCCGCGGGCGGTGAATTCTTCATGGTTGTAAGCGGGCTTGAGGCTCTTGCCCAGTAACTCATGGTAGTCATTACCACTGACCTGGACGACACTGGCAATAGGCTGGCCGGTTTTCCAGTGATGGCGCTTGAAGTAGTTGCCGACGCTGCCGATGGCATCGGCCGGGTTGTTCCAGATGTCACGCTTGCCGTCACCGTCGAAATCCACCGCATACATGCGGAAACTGCTGGGCATGAACTGGGGCATCCCCATGGCCCCGGCATAGGAGCCCACTGGCTCGTTGGGGTCGAGTTTTTCATCACGAGCCATGAGCAGGAATTCCTTGAGTTCCTTGCGAAAGAACTTGCTGCGTGGCGGGTAGGCAAAGGCCAGGGTAGAGAGTGCATCAACCACAGGGTAGCGACCGGCATGCTTGCCGTAGCGGGTTTCCACCCCGATGATGGCGACGATGATCTCCTCGGGTACACCGTAGGTTTCGCTGGCGCGCTTGAGCAGTCCGGCATACTTGTCCCAGAACTTCAGGCCCCCACGGATGCGCCGGTCGGTAACGAAAATGGGCCGGTAGTCGTACCAGGGTTTGCTCTCTGCCGGCCGGGAGATGGCCTTGAGGATGCTCTTGTGGATCTTGACCTTGCTGAAAACCTGCTTGAGCTGTTGCTCGTCGAAGCCGTGTTCCTTCACCATCTCATTGACGAAGTTCTGCACGGTGATAGTTTTGTCCAGTTCAAATTCACCGGCCAGCAACGGCGGTGCAGAGAACAGGAAGATCAGGGCAGTGAAAAACAGTTTTGGCATGTTGGTCTCAGTTGGCAATAAGTTTTCGGTGTGTTTGTATGGACATGAGGATACCAAATGCCGCCATCAGGGTGACCATGGATGTGCCACCATAGCTGATCAGGGGCAAGGGTACGCCCACCACGGGCAGCAGTCCGGATACCATACCAATATTTACAAACAAATAAACAAAAAATGTCAGCGTCAGGCTTCCTGCGAGCAGACGGCTGAATGTGTCCTGGGCCTGCAGGGCGATGTACAGCCCGCGGCTGAGGATGAACACATACATGCTCAGCAGCACCAGAATGCCCATAAAGCCGAATTCTTCGGAGAACACGGCAAAAATGAAATCGGTCGAGCGTTCTGGCAGAAAATCGAGGTGCGATTGTGTGCCATTGAGCCAGCCCTTGCCATAGACACCGCCGGAGCCGATGGCGATGGTGGACTGGATAATATGGTAGCCCGCACCGAGCGGATCATTCTGTGGATTGATGAAGGTCAGTACCCGATCCCGTTGATAGCCATGTAACAGGTAGTTCCACACCAGAGGCGCTGCCGCTGCAAGTAGGACAATGACACCGAGAACAAGTTTCCAGCGCAGGCCGGCCAGCAACAGGACGAAGATCCCCGAGATGGCAATCAGCAGCGAGGTACCCAGGTCCGGTTGCTTGGCCACCAGCAGGGTGGGCACGATAAGCAGCAGGGTGGCCATGGCGATGCGGCTCCGGGAGGGTGGCAGGGGGGTTTCTGCCAGATACCAGGCCAGCATCATGGGCACGGCAAGCTTCATGATTTCGGAAGGCTGAAAGCGAAACAGGCCCAGATCCAGCCAGCGCTGGGCGCCCTTGCCCACATCGCCGAACACCAGCACGGCCACCAGCATGGCAGTACCGATGCCGAACAGCCAGGGAGCCCAGAAGCGAAGCGTGGAAGGACGCAGCTGGGCCAGGGCGAGCATGACGATGAAGGCGAGGGAAAGGCGCAGGGTCTGGCGGTCGATCAGGTCCAGGTTCCTGTCGCCGGCACTGTAGAGCACGAACAGGCCGGCACCGGCCAGGATCAGCAGGCCCAGCAACAGGGGCAGGTCGATGTGCAGGCGTTGCAGCAGCCGACGGCCGGTGCTGAGGCGGGTTTCGTCGGCAAAGCCGCTGTTGTCAATCAGACTCATGGTTGGATCCCAGCAGGTATTGGTCCATGACCTTGCGCACGATGGGTGCGGCGGTGGTGGAGCCGTGACCGCCATTTTCGACAATCACGGCAACGGCAATTTTCGGTTCTTCCACCGGCGCAAAGCCGATGAACAGGGCATGATCGCGCAGGTGTTTGCTGACTTCTTCTTCCTCGTATTCCTCGTCCTGCTTGATGCCAAACACCTGGGCGGTACCGGTCTTGCCGGCGATGGTGTATTTGAGCTTGCGGCTGATGCGCCGTGCCGTGCCGTGAGGCGAGCTGATGACCTTGCGCATCGCCTCGATGACGGTCTGCCAGTTGCTCTTGTGGGCAATGGGCACGGCGGGCAAGGGGGTCGGGGGCACCAGCTGGTGACTTTTGGTATCGGCATCCTGGATGGCGTAGATCATGTGGGGCTGCTCACGCTTGCCGTAGCGAGACAGGGCGGCGGTACTCTCGGCCAGTTGCAGGGGAGTGGTGAGCATGAAGCCCTGGCCTATGCCGGCAATCAGGGTTTCGCCCGGATACCAGACCGTATTGTAGGTACGTCGTTTCCAGGCACTGGACGGCAGCAGGCCGGGCAGTTCGCCGCGGATGTCGATGCCGGTACGCTGGCCAAAACCGAAGTAGGACAGGTACATGTGCATGCGGTCGATGCCGAGGCGATGGGCCAGATCATAGAAGAACACGTCACAGGATTCGATGATGGCCTTGCTGACATCGGTTTCGCCGTGGCCGGTCTTTTTCCAGTCCCGGTAGCGCCGTGGTTCGTTTTTCAGCATGTACCAGCCCGGGCAGTTGACTTCCTCACCAATGGTGATTTCGTCCAGCTCCAGCCCGGCCAGGCCCATGAAGGGTTTGATGGTCGAGCCCGGCGGGTACTGGCCACGCAGGGCGCGGTTGAACAAGGGCCGGGTCTTGGCTTCACGCAGAGCCTTGAAGGTCTTTCTGTCGAGGCCGTTGACGAACAGGTTGGGGTCATAGCCCGGCATGCTCACCAGGGCCAGCACCGCGCCGTTGTTGGGGTCGAGGGCCACCAGGGCGCCGGTGTGCTCGCCAAAGGCCTTTTCGGCCGCGGCCTGCACCCGCACGTCGATGTTGAGGAACAGGTTCTTGCCCGGTACCGGCAGGGTGCGCTCGATGACATTGAGGATCCGCCCCTGGGCATTGGTTTCGACGCGCTGGAAGCCCACCGTGCCGTGCAGCATATTTTCGTAGGCCTGCTCGATGCCCACCTTGCCGATGTGGCTGGTGCCCGTGTAGTTGGAGGCATCGACACGGCGCAGTTACCGTTCACTAATGCGACCCACATAGCCAATGGCGTGGGAGGCCAGTTTGCCCAGCGGGTAATGGCGGGCCAGTTCGGCGCGGATCTCCACCCCCGGCAGGCGGTACTGATGGGTGGAGATCTTTGCCACTTCCTCATCGGTGAGCCGAAAGCGCAAGGGCACGCCTTCGAAGCGGCGTTTGCGGCGGCGGTTTTTCTTGAACCGGGCGATGTCTTCCTCGCGCAGCTCGATGAGCTTGCCGATTTCCTCGAGGGTCTGATCCACGTCCTCGATGTGTTCGGTGACCAGTTCAAGGGTAAAACTGGGCAGGTTCTGTGCCAGCAGCACGCCATTGCGGTCATAGATCAGGCCCCGTGTGGGGGGGATGGGCTGGATGCTGACGCGGTTGTTTTCCGAGAGGGTGGCGTAATGGGCCTGGTTGATGATCTGCAGGTAGCCGAGTCTGAGCAGCAGCAGGATAAGCAGGATACCGCAGCCGATGGCGGCCAGGATCAGGCGGTTGGTGAAGATCTGTCCCTCACGGATGTGATCCTTGATGGCAGGCCCGTTCAGGCGGCTACGCATGCTCACCTCCCGGGGAATGACAGGAAATCCGGCGGGTCATCGGGTGTCAGTTGACCTGGTAGCTGCGACGGGCATGGCGCAGGGTCAGGAACACCAGGGGCCAGGCCAGCATGGAGGTGGTGGCAGTGGCAAACAGTTTCCACAGGCTGGCCGACTCGCCGATCAGGCCCTTGACCCACAGGGTGATCAGGCATTCCAGGGCGATGAGGACGAAAATCCCCGCCGCCTGCTGCCAGATGGGGAAGACCCGCATGCGCTGGTGCAGATGCAGGGTCAAAAAGGCGATCAGTGCCAGCGCCAGGGCGTGCTGGCCAAGCAGGGCGTCACGGCTGACATCCAGCAGCAGGCCCATGAACCAGCCCACTCCCACCCCGACCCGGGCCGGCAGCGCCAGGCACCAGTAAATCAGGGTCAGAGCCACCCATTCGGGGCGGAAGAATTCCAGATTGTCGGGCAGGGGCACGATGCTCAGCGCCAGGGCAAGGACAAAACTCAGGGCGATTACCCAGCCACCGTGATGATCATGCAGGCTCACTGGATCTCCTCCGCGGTAAAATCACAGGGCCGGCTCATGTCGGGCAGGGATTCGTCGGTCGGCCAGACCAGCAGCACTTCGCGGCTGCGATCCAGCCTGGCGATGGGTTCGGCCAGGACCCGGGCAAAGGGCAGGCTGGGGTTGGTGTTGACCTCCACTACCCGGGCAGCGGGGTAACCCACCGGGAATACGCAGCCGAGTCCCGAGGTGACCAGCAGATCTCCCACCTGGATGTCGGCGTTGTTGGGCAGGTGGGGCAGTTCCAGCAGGCCGTCGGAGCCATGGCCCACGGCGATGGCGCGCAGGCCGTTGCGGATCACCTGTACCGGCAGGGCATGGTTGGGATCGGTAATGAGCATGGCCGTGCTGTTGTACTTGTAGACATGCACCAGCTTGCCCATCACCCCGTAGGCATCGACGATGGGCTGGCCCACGTAGAGTTTTTCGTCACTGCTGCCCTTGTTGATCACCACCTGTTTGCGAAAGGGATCCAGATCCACCGACAGCAGCTCGCCAATCAGCACCCGCTCACTGCTGCGCTTGGAGGACTTGAGCAGCTCGCGCAGGTGGCGGTTTTCCGATTCGATGAAGGTCATCTTCTGCACCTGGGCCTGCAGCAACTGGTTCTGGGTACGCAGTTGCTGGTTCTGCTCCTGCAGTTCCCGGCGTGAGCTGAAGGTGTCGGAACCCCAGTCGGCAAATTCGCGGGGCAGGTTGACCAGGTACTGGATGGGATAGACCACCGTCGCCAGGCCCGAGCGCAGGCTCTGGATATAGTCGGTACGCTGGTCAAGGGTCATCAGCGCAATCGAAAGCAGTGATAAGCCCAGCAGCCGGAAACCCAGCGAGGGTCCCTGTACGAAGAGAAGTTTAACGGCAGGCCTCCGGGGGATCAGGGACGAGGGACGAGTGACGAATTGCGAGGTAAGGCATCATTCCTGATGTCCCCATTGGGACGATGGTCTTACTCGACGCTGAACAGGTCACCGCCGTGTTCATCGATCATTTCCAGGGCACGGCCACCGCCGCGGGCCACGCAGGTCAGGGGATCCTCGGCGATCAGTACCGGCAGGCCGGTTTCCTCGATGAGCAGGCGATCCAGGTCGTTGAGCAGGGCGCCGCCGCCGGTCAGCACCATGCCACGCTCGGCGATGTCGGAAGCCAGTTCGGGCGGGGTCTGTTCCAGGGCGGTCTTTACCGCCGAGACGATGCCCGACAGGGGTTCCTGCAGGGCTTCGAGAATTTCGTTGCTGTTGAGGGTAAAGCTGCGCGGCACGCCTTCGGCCAGGTTGCGGCCACGGACTTCCAGCTCACGCACCTCGTTGCCCGGGTAGGCGGTGCCGATTTCGTGCTTGATGCGCTCGGCGGTGGATTCGCCGATGAGGCTGCCGTAGTTGCGGCGTACATAGTTGGTAATGGCCTCGTCGAAGCGGTCACCCCCGATGCGTACCGAGGCGGAGTAGACGATGCCCGACAGGGAAATCACCGCCACCTCGGTAGTGCCACCACCAATGTCCAGCACCATGGAGCCGCTGGCCTCGGAAATGGGCATGCCGGCACCGATGGCAGCGGCCATGGGTTCTTCGATGAGGTAGACGTCGCGGGCCCCGGCACCGGCGGCCGATTCACGGATGGCGCGGCGTTCCACTTGGGTGGAACCGCAGGGCACGCAGATCAGCACACGGGGAGAGGGGCGGAAGAAACGCACTTCGTGAACCTTGCGGATGAAATGCTGGAGCATCTTCTCGGTGACGGTAAAATCGGCGATCACCCCGTCCTTCATGGGCCGGATGGCGACGATATTGCCGGGAGTACGGCCGAGCATGCGCTTGGCCTCCATGCCCACCGCCGCGATGCTCTTGGGGCCACCGGGCCCGCGTTCCTGGCGAATGGCCACCACCGAGGGCTCGTTGAGCACGATCCCCTTGCTTTTGACGTAAATCAGGGTGTTGGCCGTGCCCAGATCGATGGAAATATCGTTGGAAAAGAGTCCCCGTAAGCTTGCAAACATATTTTGTCTAGTTTCTTTGTAATGAAGCGTGAATGTAAGAGGTCTACTTTAATAAAAGATAAGGTCTTTGGGCAAGCAGTCATCTGTGATAACGTAGCCAATTTTCCCATAACCGGCCCCAATACCGGCAAAAAATGCCCTTCGGGCGGTTTTTGACACGAATTGAACAGCAGCAGGAGCATATTACAGCATGTCAGTGGATAAATCGGACATCGAAAAGATCGCCCATCTGGCCCGTTTGCAGATAGATGAAGCCGATGTGGCCGACTACACCACCCACCTGGCAAATATACTGGACCTGGTGGCACAAATGAACAGTGTCGACACGGAACATGTCACTCCCATGGCCCATCCCATGGATGCCGTGCAGCGTCTGCGCGAGGATGTGGTGACAGAAACCAACCAGCGCGAACATTTCCAGGCCATCGCTCCGCAGGTGGAAGACGGCCTCTACCTGGTGCCGCGGGTCATCGAATAAGCTCGATAGCCTTTGCACCACCTCAGTGAATTACGTATTTCGGAAAATCTCATGCACACGAAAACCATAGCCGAACTGGCCGCAGGTCTGCGCGACAAGGCCTTTTCCAGCGAAGAACTGACCCGCGAGACCCTGGCGCGCATCCGGCAGCACAACGAAGCCACCAACAGTTTCATCACCGTCAGTGATGAGCTGGCGCTGGCCCAGGCCCGCGAAGCGGATCGTAAACTCGCCGCCGGCGAAGCCGGCCCTCTCACCGGCATCCCCATTGCCCAGAAGGACATCTTCTGCACCGACGGCGTGCTCACCACCTGTGGCTCGCGCATGCTGGAGAACTTCATCGCCCCCTACGATGCCACGGTCATCCGGCGTTTCGGCCAGGCCGGCGCGGTGATGGTGGGCAAGACCAACATGGACGAGTTCGCCATGGGTTCCTCCAACGAAACCAGCTACTACGGCCCGGTACGCAACCCCTGGGATCTGGACAGCGTACCCGGTGGCTCCTCCGGCGGCTCGGCGGCGGCCGTTGCCGCACTGATGGTGCCCGGCGCCACCGGCACCGACACCGGCGGCTCCATCCGCCAGCCCGCCGCCCTGTGTGGCATCACCGGCCTCAAGCCCACCTACGGGCGGGTATCGCGTTACGGCATGATTGCCTTTGCCTCCAGCCTGGATCAGGCCGGCCCACTGGCTCGCACCGCCGAAGACGCCGCCCTCATGCTCAATGCCATGGCCGGTTTCGACGAACGCGACTCCACCAGTATCGAAAGGGAGGTGCCCGACTACAGTGCGGAACTGAACCGGGATCTGCAAGGCCTGAAGATCGGCCTGCCAAAGGAATATTTCAGCGAAGGGCTGGACGATGCCGTGGCCAGGGTCATCGAGGCGGCCATCGACGAATACAGGAAGCTGGGTGCCGAGGTGGTGGAGATCAGCCTGCCCAACTCTAACTTGGCGGTCCCGGTCTACTACGTGGTGGCACCGGCGGAATGCTCGTCCAACCTGTCCCGTTTCGATGGTGTGCGCTTCGGCCACCGCTGTGAAGATCCCAGGGATCTGGAAGATCTCTACAAACGCTCCCGGGGGGAAGGCTTCGGTGCCGAGGTCAAGCGGCGCATCATGATCGGTACCTACGCTCTGTCTGCCGGCTACTACGACGCCTACTACCTGAAAGCGCAGAAGATCCGCCACCTGATCAGCGACGACTTCCGACAGGCCTTCGACAAGGTCGATGTGATCATGGGCCCCACCTCGCCCGGCACCGCCTTCAAACTGGGCGAGAAGACCGATGATCCCATCACCATGTACCTGTCGGACATCTACACCATCGCCGTCAACCTCGCCGGCCTGCCCGGCATGTCGGTCCCGGCCGGACAGGTCAACGGCCTGCCCGTGGGTCTGCAGATCATCGGCAACTACTTCGACGAGTCACGCCTGCTCAACGTGGCACACCGCTTCCAGCAGGTCACTGACCATCACCGGCAGATACCTTCAGGCTTTGCCTGAAGGCAGATAAAAAATACTAAGGTGAAAGATACAAGGGAACGTACCGATCCCTATTATCTTTAACTAGCTAGATATTCAAGGTAAAAAGATAAAAGGCGCGAAGCACCAGCACTTTTATCTTTGAATCTGGATACAAGAGAAAAGGTACAAGATTAAAGGACGGTCATCCCCTTTGTCCTGGAACTAAACATTTTTTGAGGTTTTTTTATGGAATGGGAAACAGTCATCGGCCTGGAAATCCACACTCAGCTGGCCACCCGCAGCAAGATTTTTTCCGGCGCCGCCACGGCCTATGGTGCCGAGCCCAACACCCAGGCCTGCGCCGTGGATCTGGGTCTGCCGGGTGTGTTGCCGGTACTCAATGGCGAAGTGGTGCGCATGGCCATCAAGTTCGGTCTGGCCATCGATGCCGAGATCACACCCCTGTCGGTGTTTGCGCGCAAGAACTATTTTTACCCCGATCTGCCCAAGGGCTACCAGATCAGCCAGTTCGAGCTGCCCATCGTCGGCAAGGGCCAAGTCACCATCGAACTGGCCGACGGCAGCAGCAAGGTGGTCGGCGTCACCCGCGCCCACCTGGAAGAAGATGCAGGCAAATCCCTGCATGAAGACTTCCATGGCATGACCGGCATCGATCTCAACCGTGCCGGCACCCCGCTGCTGGAAATCGTTTCCGAGCCGGACATGCGCTCGGCCCAGGAAGCCGTGGCCTACATGCGCAAGATCCACTCCATCGTCCGATACATCGAAATCAGCGACGGCAACATGCAGGAAGGCTCCTTTCGCTGTGACGCCAACGTCTCGGTACGCCCGAAGGGACAGAAGGAATTCGGCACCCGTGCCGAACTGAAAAACATCAACTCCTTCCGCTTCGTGGAAAAAGCCATCGAGCTGGAAGTGGAAAGGCAGATCGACATCCTCGAAAGCGGCGGTACCGTGGTACAGGAAACCCGCCTCTACGACGCCAACAGGAACGAAACCCGTTCCATGCGCTCCAAGGAAGAAGCCATGGACTACCGCTACTTCCCAGATCCCGATCTGCTGCCCGTGCAGGTCACGGACGAAGACATCGAAAAGGTTCGCCAGACCCTGCCCGAGCTGCCCGATGCCAAAAAGGCCCGCTTTGTCGAGGACTACAGCCTCAGCAGTGAAGATGCCGGCATTCTCACCGCCAGCCGCGAACTGAGTATCTATTTCGAGACAGTGGTCGAAGGCTGTGGCGAGGCGAAACTGGCCGCCAACTGGGTCATGGGCGAGCTGGGCGGCTACCTGAACAGGGAAAACCTGGATATCGGCAACAGCCCCGTCAGTGCCGAAATGCTCGCCGGCATGCTCAAACGCATCAGCGACAACACCATCTACGGCAAGATCGCCAAGGAAGTCTTCGAGGCCATGTGGAAGGGCGAAGGCGATGCCGATGCCATCATCGACAGCAAGGGCCTCAAGCAGATCACCGACAGCGGCGCCATCGAAAGCCTCATCGACGAAGTCCTTGCCAACAATCCCAAACAGGTAGAAGAATACCGGGGCGGCAAGGAAAAAATGCTCGGCTTCTTCGTCGGCCAGATCATGAAGGCCACCGGCGGCAAGGCCAATCCCGGGCAGGTAAACCAGATACTCAAGGAGAAGTTGAAGGGGGGATAGATACAGATTCAAGCGTAAAGATATAAGCTACAGGTGTTGGTCGCCGTGCGGCTGATATATGATCAGGTGCGAAGCCTCATGCCCTTGTATCTTTCATCTTGTAACTTGTATCTGTAGCACAAACCTGCTTTTCAGTGGCGTAGCTGGCAAGCATATCGTTACTCAATCAGACAAGACCAATGCCCGACACCCTGCAAAAATTTCTTTTCGAAAATGCCGACATCCGCGGTGACCTGGTGCACCTTGATGCCACCTGGCAGATCATCCTGGAAAAGCATGACTACGATCCGGTGGTGCGCAAGCTGCTGGGCGAGATGATGGCGGCCGCGGCCCTGCTTGCCGGAACGCTGAAACTCAACGGCCGGCTGACCATCCAGATCCAGGGCAACGGCCCCATCTCTCTCATGGTGGTGGAGTGCACCGGCGAGCGTACCTTGCGGGGTCTGGCCCATGCAGTCGATGACGTCAGTGCCGGAGATCTGCCCTCGCTGGTGGGGGATGGCCGGCTGGCCATCACCCTAGAACCACGCGATGGTGCCGAGCGTTACCAGAGCATCGTAGAACTGGTGGGTGGCAGTCTGGCCGAGGCGCTGGAAAACTACCTGCAGGTTTCCGAGCAACTGGCCACCCACCTGTGGCTGGCCGCCGATCAACAGTTCGCCGCGGGCATGCTCATTCAGAAACTGCCAAAATCCAGCGGCCGGGGCGACAGTGATACCTGGAACCGCATCCAGCAACTCTCTGCCACCATCCAGAACCGTGAGTTGCTGCAACTGCCGCCCCGCGAGATCATCCACCGCCTGTACCACGAAGAAGACGTGCGTGTCTTCGAACCCGAAGTGCTCAGCTTCCGCTGCGCCTGCAGCCACGAACGGGTCGCCAACATGCTGCTCAGCCTCGGCCGCAAGGAAGCCGAATCCATCATCGCCGACGAAGGCAGCATCCGCGTTGCCTGCGAGTTCTGCAACCACAAGTATGAATTCGACAGCATCGACGTGGAACAGCTCTTTTCACAAACCATCACCACCGGCTCCAGCAGCACCCGTCATTAGACAACGGGATGGGGTCGGACCAGGCTAACTGATTGAAAAACAATAATAAACAACCTAAAAAAAGCCGATATTCAGTCTTAAACACCCCATTTTATTGCCAAAAACGATACTTTAAGGAAGAAGGTTTGTGCCAGGAAAAGATGTTGATTTTCTTACCCAAGGGAGACCATGCAACCAACAGGCATGAATGCGATCGATGAGTCGTAAATTGCACACGAGGCTCAATACATTCCTGTCTTGGTGGCTAGGCAAGTTCATGGTGAATCCGTGTGGTTTGAAAAATGTTGCTGTCGGAGGAAACGAATAGGTTGAAAGGGTACAGGCTGAACTCGGGCTACGTGCGAAAGGATGTCACTGCATTGACGAGAGCTATACTCGAAACTGGTGTACGGAGTGATTGAAGAAGGCGGCG
>JAJRYG010000106.1 GCA_024275915.1 Gammaproteobacteria bacterium | reverse complement strand
TCGGGCGACTTGACGTACTCGGCCACGGTTTTCTTGCCCAGCGAGCGGGAAATGTTGGCCATCGAGGTGACGATTTCCAGATCCATGTCGTCGTGGGTGATGTCTTCGACGAACTGGCCATCGATTTTGATCACATCCACCGGCAGTTGCTTGAGCTGCGAGAAGGTACTGTAGCCGGAGCCAAAATCATCCAGCGCCACCTGGCAGCCCAGCTGGCGCAGCGAGTCGATGCACTGGTGGGCATCTTCCATCTGGCGGATGGCATGGCTTTCGGTGACTTCGAACATGAAGCTGCCTGGATCCAGATGGCGGCTGGTGATGCCGGTATGGATTTCCTCCAGCAACTGGGGGTAGTCCAGGCACTGGCCGGACAGATTGATGGAAACACGGATCGGTGCCCCTGCGGCCTGCTGGCGGGCGACCATGTCGAAGGTGTTTCTCAGCACCCAGGTGTCGATCTGGGGCATCAGGTTGAAGCGTTCGGCACTGGGCAGGAAGTCATCGGGGCGGATCATGTTGCCGCGCTGATCCCTGAGTCGCAGCAGAACCTCATAAATCACCTCGACCTGAGGCTGTTTCAGCAGCTGTTGCCAGAGTTCGCCATCATTGCGCGGCAGGTTTTCGGTACGGATGTCCCTGAGAGCGACGATGGGCTGGTAATACAGCTGGAACTGGTTGTTGTCCAGCGCATTGCGCAGGCGGATGGACCAGCCCAGTTCCATGTCCATGACCGCCTTGCCGTCATCGTGCTTGCTGTAGGTCACGGTCTTGTTGCGGCCATTGTCCTTGGCGAGATGGCAGGCGATGTCGGCACTGGACAGTATTTCGCCGCTGCTGGCACTGTTGCTGTCGATGATGGCAATGCCGATGGAGGCCTGAATGTTGTAGGCACGATCGTTATAGATGAAGGTATGGCCACAGACGTGTTCACGGTATCTGTTGGCAATGTCGGTAAGCCGGGCCGGATCGATGTCATGCAGCAATATGGCAAACTCATCCCCGCCGAGGCGGGCAAGATGATCATGGCGTCCCAGCTCCTTGCTCAGTAGCTGGCTGACCTCGACCAGCAATTTGTCACCGGCCACATGGCCAATGGTGTCGTTGATGTACTTGAAACGATCCAGATCGAGGTAGAGCAGGGCGCTGATGTGACGATGATGCTGTTTGCACCAGCGGGCTTCGGTGTCAAGCACCTGGTCGAAATAGCGCCGGTTCATCAGCTTGGTCAGGGGGTCATGGTTGGCCTGCCAGCGAAGCTCGTCCTGCAACAGTTTGCGGTCGGAAATATCCCGGAAGGCGACGATGGCTCCCTGGCGCTGGCCTTCCACCACCATGGGCTGGATGGAAACCTCGACGGCAACTTCATTGCCATCGGCACGCAGGTAAGTGGTTTCGACCCCGGCACTGGGCACATTGTCGCGGATCGCCCGCATCAGATCGCAGTCGGAATCCTCTGCCGGGCCGTGACCCGGGCAGTTTCTGCGAAACAGTTCATCGGGGTGGCGGCCACTGAGCAATTCTTCGTGGGAATAACCGAGCAGCCGGCTGACCGCCGGATTGACAAAGGTGATCAGGCCGTCATTGTTGACCCCAAACACGCCGTCACCCACCGAGGAAAGGATGCCGGCCAGGTGCTGATGATTGTCGTCGATACGCACGGTCATCTGGGCGATGCGGGCCATGGATTCGACCCGTGCCAGCAGCAGTTCGTCGGGGTCGCTCTTGAACATGCACTCGATGGCGCCGGCATCCAGACAGTCGATGATCACCTGATCATTGTAACTGGTGGTGAGAATGGCGTTGAGCATGTGGCGGGTCTGGTTGTCATCCTGGAAGCGGCGGCACAGCAGGTCTCCGTTCATGTCCGGCATGTAGTAATCGATGATGGCGATATGGAAGTTGCCGCTGGAGGCCTTTTCGAAGGCCTGCTCGGCGTGTACGGCGGTGTCGATCTGATAACCGGCACGAGTCAGGAGGCGCGAGTATTTGAGCATGGCCGTTGGCGAATCGTCGACCAGCAGGATATGGATCTGACTAGCCTGCTCGGTGCTGTATTTCAGGCTTGAGTCCGGATCGGTGGCCAGCAGGCGCTCCAGGGTGCGGGCGCTGGCGCGGTAGTCGTTCCAGGTGAGAAAGGCGGTATTGGCGCGCTCGGCGACCCACTGTTCCTTGCTGTCGGTCTGGCTCTGGGACAGGATCAGCACGGGCAGGTGGGCATGAGCCGGCTCACAAAGGGTATCAAGAAAGGTGGTCATTGCCGGGGAGGCAGGATCCGGCCAGCCAATGATGACGGCGATCAGGGGATTGTCTACGTTGCCGTCAAGCAGCGTCGGTGCGGCATCGAAAGACGGTGCCGTTTCGACGGAAAAACCGCTTTTGCCCAGCACGTGTCGCAGCGCATGGCGTTGGGTCAGTGAATTTTCAACAACGAGAACATGTTGCATAAGGACTGCTTAACCTCGAAAAAGCAATTGTCATACGTTGTGTAACAACGCGGTGTTTATGACAGGAAACCTGTTACATCGCAAGCAATATTTGCGGCAATCAGCTTTTTGTCTGTATCGAGGTGGTGTCCTGGGTCTGGGACTGTTGCAAATTGCGATCCGTTGAGGTGTCCAGCAAGGGCAGGGACAGGGCAAGAACAGCCACCAGCAGGGCAATATGCCAGAGGCTCAGACGAGCATGAAATGAGTGTTTCAACATTACAACAGGCCTCCTTATGACAACATGGATGTGGGGCTGACTTGGCCTGTATATAAGTATAGCCTGAAGCAGGGCAAAGGAGGAGGGCTGGAGAGGAAAATTGTCTGAATTGCGATTGCGATCACATCGAAACTGTCGATACCGACAACATTTGACACCCGCGAAGGGCCTCCCCAGGACTTTTTGGCAGTGGGAACGAAAATCACGACTTTTCATTTCCTGACAATGTGTTGCGAGCGGCAGGCGCTGAAAATGGCAATGCCGCCCTGCACTGGATACAGTCCAGGGAAAAAGGGCCGTTTCTCCACAGCCGGTCAGCGGGCGATGTGCCGCGGCTGATGGCGGCGCAGCCAGCCGGTGGCTCCGGCGGCGGTAAGGATGCACCAGACCGCAAACAGGGCGCCGGGCAGGGCCGTTTCCGGGCTGTCACTGAAATGTTCCAGGGCCAGCACTACGCCTAGCCCGGCATTTTGCATGCCGATTTCAATCGCCAGCGCTAGCCGGTGGCGAAAATCGAAGCCGTATAGGCGGGCCAGAAACCAGCCAGCGGCATAACCCAGGGCATTGAGCAGCACCACCAGCAGCAGTACCGTGATTCCGACGCTGGCAATCCGGCTCTGGTTGGCCGCCACCGCATAGCCACAAATGATGATGATGGCCAGTGCCGCCAGCGCCGGTGCGGCATGGCGGGCAAATTCGAGGCCGCGGCCAAGATGGCGGCGCAGCAACATGCCCAGGCTCAGCGGCAAGACCACGATGAACAGGATGGTCTGCATCATGGCAAAAAAAGGAATCGGCAGCAGCCGGCCGCCGAGAAATTCCACCAGAGCCGGAGTGACCAGGGGGGACAGGAAGGTGGCGACCGTGGTCATGGCGATGGAAAAGGCCAGGGCACCGCCAGCGAGGTAGACGATCACATTGCTGGCCATTGCGCCCGGCGCCGAGCCGACGATGATGAAGCCCAGCGCCAGTGCCGGTGGCAGCCCGGCCAGAGATGCCACCGCAAAGGCCAGGCCTGGCATGACCAGATACTGGGTCAGCACCCCGAGTCCAATGCGGGCCGGTTGGCGCAGGGTGTCACGCAATTCCAGCGGATCCAGCACCACACCGAGGGCAAACATGGTGATGGCAAACAGCTGCTTGAATATGTGTTTGAAAGGCAAAAACAGCTCGGGGAAAAAGAAGGCGGTAATCGCTCCCAGCAGGGTCAGGGGGGCGAGGCTGTTGGCAAACAGGCGCAGGATAGCAAAAAGCATACCTTGGGTTCCGGGTTAGATCTGGTATACAGGGATTGTTACACAGTCACCACGGCTTGTGTGAAATCGTGAGCTACCGGCCACTCTTGTGGCGTCGGGCTCGGCTGAGCGGGAAAACCGCCATCATGCACTTTCTGACAGGGAAAGTCCGGAGGCATCGTCTAACAGCCTGTGAGGGAACGGCTTTTTCAACATCCTGCTAAGGTGAAATAGAAGGTGGCCCCTTTGCCTTCCTGACTTTGAGCCCAGATTTTACCACCATGTTTCTTGATGATCCGCTCCACCAGGGCCAGGCCGACACCTGCACCGTCATACTCGTCGACTCGATGCAGGCGCTGGAAGATGCCAAACAGTTTGCCGTAATAGGCCATGTTGAAGCCCACACCATTGTCCCTGAGGTAGAAAGCTGGTGGCTGGGTCGAATGATCGAGGCCAAACTCGATTATGGGATGTTGCTTGTCGGAGAACTTGATGGCATTGACAAGCAGATTGTCGAGTACCAGTTTAAGTTGTTCAGGATCCGCTTCGATATCCGGTACTGGATGACAGATGAATTCAATCTTCCGTTGTGCATGTGCGTCAAGGTGCTTGTCCATGAGCTGCAGGCAGAGTTTACCGGGGTTGACGCAACTGCGCTGGAGTTTCATGCGGCCGATGTGTGACAGCCGGAGCAGGTTGTCGATGAGCGACCCCATGAACTGGGCGTTATGACGGATGCGTTTGAGGTATTCCTGTGCCTCGCTGTCGAGGCTGTTTGCATAGTCTTCGGTAAGGATGTGGCTGTAACCATCGATGGCCCGCAAAGGAGAACGCAGATCATGGGAGATGGAGTAGCTGAAGGCTTCGAGCTCCCTGACTGCTTCTTGGAGGGTGGCGGTGCGATCGGCCACCCGGTCCTCTAGTTCGTTGCGGTATTGGATCAGCTCTTGCTGGATCAGCTTGAGCTGGCTGATATCGGTGCGCACGGCAACATATTTATAGGGTTCGCCTGAGTCATCGACAAAAGGCACAATCGTGGTATCGACCCAGTAGTGGTCACCCTGCTTGTTTCTGTTGCAAATGATGCCATGCCAGACCTCACCATTGGAAATGGTCTGCCACATGTTTTTGAAAAAATCAGGCGGGTGCGTGCCGGAATTGAGAATACGGTGATTCTTGCCAAGCAGCTCGGTGTTGTTGTATTTGCTGATCTGGCAGAATTTTTCGTTTACATAGGTAATGTTGCCATCCTTGTCGGCAATGGTCACGATGGCATGCTGGTCGAGGGCCTTTTTCTGGTAATGCAGTTCCTGTATGGTGCTCTTGAGCTTGCGGGCGGTGCGGGTAAAGTTGAGCAGGACCCAGACAGAGTCTACAAGCAGGATGATCGAGGCAATATAGAGAATCAGCCGATAGGTCTCGGCCTGTTTCGATGCCTGCTGATATTGTTCGGTATAGGTGCTGTAGAGTTCATTGATCAGGGTAGCAGTCGGCAGATTGAGTAACGCATTGAGGGCCTCGTCAACAATGGGTTTCTGTGAAAAAATCAGCCGCAGGTGCTGGAGAAAATTTTGTATGTTGTCATCAGGCCCGGTTTTCGACTTGTGCTTGTCGGCAAGGCTGGCAAGCAAGGCCAGCCCCTGCGCGCGGCTTTCATTGTTTCCGGTCAGGACATAATTCAGTGCCTGGCGCTCCAGTTTGTGAATTTTGTAGATGAGAGAAAAGTTTTTCTTTAGCGGGGAGATAGTGGCGGTCAGTTCCTGTGCTGCCGTTGGCAGATAGTGCAGGGAGTTGTTTAGCACAGCGGTGGTCGATTTGAACTTTTCCAGCATGTTACGTTGGCGGGTATAGTTTTTCTCGAGCCGCTCGAGCTGACGGAAAACTGCTTCATTGGACAGACGGGACTGATGCAGTATTGCCGCCAGGTGCCTGTGCGTATGCTCGATGGATGCAAGCATGCGCACCAGTCCGTCGTAATTCTGTACCAGTCGGTAGCGAACCTTGAGCAATTGCAGATTGATTCGGGTAGACAGCTGCTTGAGGCTGCGAAAATCATTGATGATTTCACTGTGCTGCTGTGGATTGATGTAAAGGGAGTTGACATAAAGCATGGCCAGGCTGAACAGTACGGCAAGTCCAAGCAGGTAACGTGTCAGCCAGCGCCAGGTCATGGTCGGGAATCACCTGCAGGTTGGCCATGGTCAATGGCAAGAGAGCGGCCCTTGTACTGCCCTGGCAGTGTGTGCAGGAAAGCAATGATGTTGTCCACATCCTGCTGGGGTATTTTGCGTCCAAGTTGATATCGGGCCATGACGTTGATGGCTTCTTCCAGGGTTTTTGCCGAGCCATCATGGAAGTAGGGTGGTGTGAGAACGACCAGGCGCAGGGACGGTACACGAAACACATGCTTGTCGGCTGGCTCTCCGGTTACATTGTAGCGACCGAGGTCTGCCTTGCTGATCTGTCTGCGCTGACTGAAAAAATCCCTAAACGTGCCAAATTTCTGTAACATGTTGCCACCAATGTTCTGGCCCTGATGGCAGGCGATACAGCCATAGGACTTGAACAGCAGATAGCCCCTTTTTTCCTTTTCGGTCAGGATGTCATGCTGGCCCAGCAGATACTGATCGAATCGTGAGCCGGGTGTGATGAGCGATTTTTCAAACTCGGCCAGCGCATCGATAATGGTGTTTCTGTCAGGCGGCCTGCCGTAGATCGCCCTGAAAGATCGCAGGTAATCGGCGTCCTTGCTCAGTTTGCTGACAATGGTGGGCCAGTCTGTATTGAATTCTTGAGCAGAGTAGACGACGAAGTCGATTTGCTCTTCGGTGTCGAGTGCCCGGCCGTCCCAGAACAGCGGTGCGTTGCGACTGCTGTTGAAAGCCGTCGGGGTATTGACACTCAGGGGCTTGTTGTCGATGCCGAGAGAGAATCTGTTGCGGTCGGCGCCGTTGCTGTTCAGATCATGGCAGCTTGCACAGGAAAGGCTGTTGTCGGCAGAAAACCGCGTGTCGTTGAACAGCCGGGAACCCAGTGTGACCTTGTCATCATCGAGGCTGGCAGCAGGCTTGATCACCTGCAAGGGTTCGAGTTCCGGATCGTGATCGGCCAGACAGGGATGAAACAGAGCCGGTAACAGGCCGAGCCACAATACAAGGTAATGAGGCAGTTTGAATGACCGCCTGCCGACAAAGCCTTTAGACAGGAACATGGATTGCATTAACTCAACAGTTCAGGTTTCTGGTTCTGCACCGGCAGGGTAAAGTAGAATGTGGCACCTTTGCCAAGTTCGGCTTCGGCCCAGATCCTGCCACCATGGCGGTGAATGATGCGCTGTACGGTAGCAAGGCCAATGCCGGTGCCTTCAAATTCATCACCATGCAGGCGCTGGAAGGCGGCAAACAGATTGTCGGCAAACTGCATGTCAAAGCCGGTGCCGTTGTCCCTGACAAAAAAGACACTCTCCCCCTTGATGTCCATGCAGTTGACTTCGATCTCGGTTTGTTCTTCAAGTTTAGTGTATTTCAGGGCATTTCCCAGCAGATTTTCCATGACGATGCGTATAAGGTTGGCATCGGCAATCAGAGGTGGCAATTTACCAATGGTATAGCTGATTTTTCTATCCGCCTGCAAGGCGATCAGATTGTCGAGGATTTGCCGGGCCGTCGTTTCGAGTTGAATGGGTTCGGGCTTGAGCTTTTTTCTACCCAGCCGTGAAAGATTCAGCATGCTTTCGATCAGGTCGTTCATGTAGGAGGTATTGTGGCGTATACGCTGGAGATATCGCTGTGCCGTCTCGTCGAGTGTGTGCTGGTAATCTTCCAGCAAGGCCAGGCTGAACCCATCGATGGCCCGCAGGGGCGCCCGTAAATCATGGGAAACCGAGTAACTGAACGCCTCCAGCTCACGGTTGATGGCCTGTAGATCCTGGGTGCGTTCCTGAATCTGATCCTCGAGCTGGTCACGGCTGTGTTCGAGGTGCAGCAGGGCCTGCTGACGTTCGATTTCGGCAGAGGCCCGGGTGGCAAAAATCTGCAGAATTTCGCTGGTTTGCTCAGACAGCTCCAGAGGCTTGCTGTGCATGATGGCGATCAGGCCGATGGGCTCGCCATGTGTGTTGGTCACTGACGTGCCAACATAGCTTTCGATGTCCATGTCGATCAGCAATGTATCTTCGGGAAAGTGTTGCTGAATGTTCGAGGTATAGCTGCAGGTCTGGCTGGTGATGATGGTTTCGCAGGGGGTGCCTGGAAGGGTGTAGCTAATGTTGTCGATCAGTTCACCTTTGCAAATGAGCGCCAGTGTGTTTGCGGTCTCCGGGTCGTTCTCGTCCAGTACGGCGAGCATGGCAAAATCTGCATCAAAGAGCCTGGCCATGTGGGTAACCAGTTGCCGGTAAAAGGCTTCACCGGTGTCGGATGAGGTGCCTCTGGCAATGTAGCGGATGGCGGTTTCGATGTGTTTTTGTGCACTGATGTCGGTAACCGTGCCAATATAGCCAATGGTCTTGCCATTGCTGTCCTTTTCCGCTGCCGCCATGGACAGCACCCATGACTCATGGCCATCAGGTCGCAACAAACGGCATTCGATCTGGAAGGTGTTCTCGGTCTGTGCCGCCTGTTGCCATTCAGTAAAGACCCGTTGGCGATCCTCCGGATGGATGGCGGCGGCCCAGCCATCGCCCATGGCCTGTGCCGGCAGCAGGCCTGCAAGGTCACACCAGCGCTGGTTGACATAGATGCAGTTTCCCATCAGGTCGGTACGAAAGATACCAACGGTGGAGATTTCGGCCAGGGTACTGAAGCGTTGTTCACTGGTACTGTAGGCTTCGGTGGCCATTTTCTGCTCGCAGATGTCAAACATGAATCCCTGCATGCGAACGGGCTTGCCGTTTTCACAAATCACCTGCACCACGTTACGCAGCCAGACTTCCCGGCCGTCGGCTGCCAGCATGCGGTATTCGAATTCATGATCGCTGCAGGTCTTGACAGAGTCGAGACAATAGTTGCAGGTAAAGTCACGATCTTCCGGGTGAATGTGGTCACGCCAGAAATCCGCTTCATACCAGTCGTCAAGGGAATAACCGAGGATGATCTGCGCCTGTGGGCCGACATAGGTAAAGCGAAAGGTTTCGGCATCGGCTTCCCAGGGGATGGCCGCCGAGGACTCGATCAGGCTCCGGTAGTGCTGTTCACTGTTTTTGAGTTTGTCGAATGACTGTTTGAGATTGCCCTGCATGGTGACAAAGGCATTGACCACGGCCTCCAGCTCGTCAGGCTCCTTGCCTCTGGAAGGTTTCCTGTCGAGCTGCAGGGTCTGATGGAGATTGGCATGGTCAAGGTTGCGCGCAAAGGTAGACAGCTTGTACAGATGCCGGGTAACCAGATGAAAAAAGATGAACAGCATAAAGCCGGAGACGATGAAGGTCTTGATGGCGTTGCTGAGCAGGATACTCAGGGTCTGATCGAACAATCGATGGTAGACATTGTCAAGGCTGGCATGGAGCAGCAGTTGACCAATGATGATCTGCTTGCCGCGGTACTGATACTGCAGCGGATAGGTCTTGACGATGGTATTTTTCAGTCTGAATGTGCCAACACGCATGACGACCTTGTCACCCTCGCGCACTTCAATGTATTCGATATCCGGCAGGCCAAGCAGGTTCTGCAGGGTTTTCTCCAGTTCCTGCTTGTCGGCTATCCACAGCCGCGTGGCAATATTTTGCAGATGCACATCCTGTATTTCCCTGAGACGTTCGTCGATCTGGCTCATGTCACGGGAATACATGCCATATAGCTGGTAGGCCGTGGTCAGAATCGTGATCAGGGTACTGGCAAGCACGACATACAGAATGAGTTGCCGGGCCAGTTTATTGTTGTATTTCATTCCGCCCTATCCATATCCGGGTCGTCCTCAGACAGGGTACGTCGCCAGATTCGCTGGTAACTGCCGTCTTTCTTCATGTCACGCAAGGCCCTGGCAAGTTGTGGAACAAGCGTCCGGTGTCTTTTGTGAAGGTAGATGAACATTTCACGCTTGGCCAGCGGTGGCTGTCCGATCGTGATATTTTTCAGTCCATACTGGCGCAAGTAGTGAATGCCCGACCAGTGCTCATAAATAATATGGTCAATGCGTTTTTTTCTCAGCAGGGTAAACAGTTGTTCTGCTGTACGTACCCGGGTGACATGGGCACTGGTCGGTATGTTGTTTTCGAGGATTTTCCAGCCATTGATGTAGGCCACATACCTGTTGGCCAGGCTGTTCCAGCCCTGGTCGAGATCGATTTTCTGTCTGGAAAAGACCAGGAACTCCCAGTCCATGATTTTCTCCGGCACCCGGATCAGGTTGGGATAGAGTTTCTCCAGCCCCCGGATACGGCTCATTTCGCCATCCTCGATACCTGCGTTGGTATTCTTCAGGCCCCGTTCGGCAGGCAGTTTGACAGTTTCGAGCCGATAACCGATGCGATGCAGCGCCTCAGTGCTGATCCGATCCATGAAGCCGGTTTGTTGAGGGGTATTGAGAGGAGGATTACTGGTGATATTGAACACCAGGGTCTTGTCTGCCAGGCTGGTCGTGCTGTGGATGAGGGCGAGAAGACCTGCGGCAAGCTGTAAATGACGGATGATTTTGGCGGCTGAAATGTCCATATATTCTGTCCGCCTGCTTCAATTGATAAAGAAGGGCTGGGCAACAGCCGGGCCGGAGAGGTTTTCATGGTGGCGCATCTGCTGCAAGACCAGAAATATATTGTTGCTGTATGGCTCAGGGAAGTCGATGCCGCTGCCCTTTGCATGACAGCGGGCCTGCCTTGAGGGGATATTGCCCGTACCCCTGTACAGGGAGAGTCGTGAACTGAAAAGCCCGGAGGTTTTTGACATGTTTTGATTCTTCTGGGTCTGGTTGTGG
>JAJRYG010000105.1 GCA_024275915.1 Gammaproteobacteria bacterium | reverse complement strand
CTGAACAAGGCACGGGCCGGTTACAATCTGCTCGATGACGAAGACCGGCATCCGGTACTGGGTGCCGATACGGTGGTGGTGGTAGATGGCGAGATTCTGGGCAAACCCGAGAATGCCGAACACGGCAAGGCCATGCTGGCCAGACTGTCCGGCACGACCCACCAGGTCATGAGTGCCGTGGCCCTGATGGGACATGACAAAAAAGCCGTCAAACTCAACATCAGCACGGTGCGATTCTGCCCTCTGTCTGCAACCGACATCGATGCCTACTGGGCCATGGATGAAAGCCATGACAAGGCCGGTGCCTATGCGGTGCAGGGCCAGGCCGCCCGCTATATCGAGGAAATCTGTGGCAGTTATTCGGGCATCATGGGCCTGCCCTTGTTCGAAACGGCAGGAATATTGCAAGAATTTGGTATTACACCTTATTAATTGTGGCCAAGGCTGGGTAAACTGGCAGATCAGCCAAGGTGTAATAAAACCGACACGGAATCAATCATGAGTGAAGAACTGCTTATCAATGTCACTCCGCAGGAAACACGGGTTGCCTACCTTGAAAACGGCCTGCTGCAGGAAGTGCATATCGAACGAGCTCGCCGGCTAGGGCTGGTGGGCAACGTCTACCGCGGCAAGGTCAATCGGGTGCTGCCGGGCATGCAGGCGGCCTTTCTCGATGTGGGGCTGGAACGCACCGCTTTTTTGCATGCCTCGGATCTGGTTCAGAAACAGAAGGTCGAGGAGGGCGAAAAACCGGCCGACCCCATGATTGAAACCCTGCATGAAGGCCAGGAACTGATCGTGCAGGTGGTCAAGGATCCCATGGGTAGCAAGGGGGCGCGGCTGACCACGCAGGTTTCCATCCCCTCACGTTATCTGGTCTACATTCCCGGCGCCGATCACATCGGCGTGTCACAGAAAATCGAGGATGAGGATGAGCGTCAACGTCTGCGGGACTGCATCAGTCGTCATGCCGAAGAGTTCGATACCGGAGGCTATATCATCCGCACCGTGGCCGAGGGCGTCGATGATGCGGCCATTTACAGTGACATGCAGTTTCTGCAAAAGCTATGGGAAACCATCAAGGAGCGCAGCAAGGACAGTTGTTCCGGCAACCTGATCCATGAAGACTTGCCACTGGTGATGCGCACCATGCGTGATCTGGGTGGCACCGATATCGAAAAGATCCGCATCGATTCCAATGAAACCTTTCGCAAGGTGGAACGCTTCGCTTCCAAGTTCATTCCCTCGCTGGCCGATCGTATCGAATACTATCCTGGCGAACGGCCGATTTTCGATTTGTATGGGGTCGAGGACGAGATCCGCAAGGCACTGGAACGCAAGGTACAGCTGAAGTCAGGCGGTTACCTGATCATCGATCAGACCGAGGCGATGACGACCATCGATGTCAATACGGGGGCGTTTGTTGGCCACCGCAATCTGGAAGAGACTATCTTCAAGACCAACCTGGAAGCCGCCCAGGCTATCGTCCGCCAGCTGCGCCTGCGCAATCTGGGCGGCATCATCATCATTGACTTCATCGACATGCTGTATCCCGAGCATCGGCGCCAAGTGCTGCGAGCGCTGGAAAAGAACCTGGAAAAGGATCACGCAAAAACCAACATCAGTGAACTGTCCTCGCTGGGCCTGGTGGAAATGACCCGCAAGCGTACCCGGGAAAGCCTGGAACACGTTCTGTGCGAGACCTGTCCGGTGTGTAATGGCCGTGGCTCCCTGATGACGGCGGAAACGGTCTGTTATGAAATCTTTCGTGAGCTCATGCGCGAGGCCAGGCAGTTCGATGCCCAGGAATTCCTGGTTCTCGCCGCCCAGCCGATTGTCGACATGTTGCTGGATGAAGAGTCCACCAGTGTCGCCGAGCTGGAGGAATTCATCGGCAAGCCCATTCGTTTTCAGGTTGAGTAAGAATATACCCAGGAACAGTTTGATGTGGTGTTGATGTAGCCATGAGTCTGCCCTGCCCATCCGGTCGCCAGATAAAACGCTGGTTGCTCTATGTCGTTGCCCTGGTGGTAGTCAGTGCCGCTGTGGTGTTGTCCATCAGCCGGGTGCTGATTTCCAATGTGGAATCCTACCGGGTCGACATCGAGAATCTGGCCAGTGCCTATCTTGCCCATGCCGTGAAGATTGAATCCATCGACGCGCGGATTTCCGGCCTCAAGCCGGTGCTGGTATTCAACCAGGTCCGGCTTATGGACAAGACAGGGCAACGTGAAATCGTCAGTTTTTCTGAAGCCGAGGTGTCATTGGATATTTACCAGTCCTGGCGTCAGCAGCAACTGGTGCCCAGTGAAGTCGTGATTGCCGGTATCGAACTGGCAGTGACCCGTCTAAGCAATGACACCATCCTCATCCAGGATCTGGAACTCGGCGCACTCCCCGCAAGGCAGGAAACGGACGTCCCCGATGAATTCGATCTGACCGACTGGCTGTTCCAGCACAGCCACCTGGCCATCAAGGACAGTGTGGTGATCTGGAAGGATCAAAAAACCGGCCTGCAAAGCCTGCGCTTTGATGATGTAAACCTGCAACTGCAGAACAATGACCGGCAGCATACCCTGAGTGGCAAGATTGCCCTGCCCAGACAGGTTGGCAAGAAGTTTGAAATTGCCATTTCCATCGATGGTAATGTCCGTTTGCCCACGACCTGGCAGGGCCAGCTTTTTCTTCGTGCCGAAGATGTCAATCTGTACCACCTGGGCAATTACCTGGAGTTTGAAAAGACCACCATACACAACGGCAGGGGCGACTTTGCCCTGTGGGCCGACATCAACAAGGGGCGTGTCGAACATTTCAGTGCGGATGTGGCGCTGCATTCACTGGATCTGGAAGCACCTTACTTGCGTCAGCGAACCCGGATGGATCTGTTGAGTGGCCTGTTTGATTTTGCCAACCATAAATCGGGCTGGTCACTGGCCATCGATCGCTTTCAGCTGGTAGACAGCGGCATAGTCTGGCCAGTGACCCGGCTGGGCATCAGGCAGGTGGACGCCAATGAATCAAAACCGGCCTCTCTCAAGCTCACTGCAGCCTATTTTCGCTTGCAGGATATCAGTCGCCTGCTCACGGCGACGACATTGTTACCCCCCGACATCAACAGCTGGCTGAGACAGGCCAGCCCTTCCGGGGATGTGATCAACCTTCAGCTGCAGACCCAGCTGGAGACAGATACGCCCGACTATGAAGCCCAGGCACGGATTCACAAGCTTGCCATACATAAAACCGACACTTCTCCCGGGGTAAGAGGCCTCGATATCTCGGTCTGGGCCGATGAAACACATGGGCAGGCGACGCTCAGTGCACAAAAATCCGTTATCGATATACCCGATCTATTCAGGAAAACCCTGTTGCTGGATCAATTCAGTGCGCTGGCCGCCTGGCAAAAGGCAGCGGACGGTTGGCAGGTTCGTGTTGATGACTTGAAGGTAGCGAATCGGGATCTGTCCGCTCAGGGTCAGATGAAAATTGACTTGCCTGAAAAGGCCGCTATGTTTCTGGATTTGCAGATCCATGCGAGCAATGTAAACAGTGCCAAAAAGAACCGTTATCTACCTGTTTACATCATGGACAAGGAACTGGTCGACTGGCTTGAACATGCAGACATGCATGGTATCGTAGACAGTACCGATGTCATTTTTCATGGCCGAGTGGATCGGTTCCCCTACGTTAAACCCCGTGGTCAGTTTATGGTTGAATTCTCCAGTGATGATCTTGCTATTGAATACCTGCCGGGCTGGCCGGGGATCAGGCAGGCGACGGTCAACGCACACTTTGATTCCATGGGGGTACGGATAGATATCCGCAAGGGGACGATTTTGCAAACCCGGCTGGCCCCTTCGCGGGTACGCATTGCCGATTACATCAACCCGGTGCTGGACATAGAGGGTCGGGCATCGGGTCCGTTGCGTGATGTTTTCCGTTTTGTTTCCCATAGCCCGGTTTTGCCGGGGAGTAAAAAAACCGTTGCCCGCCTGGGTATAAAAGGGTCGGCAAAAACACAGATCAAGGTGCAGATGCCACTGGCGGAAAACACAAGAAAAATCATGGATCTGAACTATGCGGGCAGTGTGGAGGTGGACAAGGGCGCCATCGATGTCTGGAACGGAAAACTGCAGGTGGACAGGCTGAAGGGCAAACTGATTTTTGACAAGCAGGGTGAGCAGGCCCGTAATGTAACAGGCCGGCTCTATGGGTATGAGGCCCTGTTCGATATCATTACCCGCAAGGTTGGCGAAACCCCGATTATCAGCCTGACCGCACGTTCACGGCTGGATATTGGCAAGGTACTGAAAAAAGCCGCATTGCCAGGTGCAGATTATTTACATGGCCTGTCAGACTGGCAGGGAGTCTGGACCCCGGGATATCGCCACAAGGACAGGGACATCCCTACCTCCCTGACCCTGATTTCCGGTTTGCAGGGCATGACGGTGCAGTTGCCTGCGCCTTTGAGCAAGGTTGCCGAGAAGGAAAAGGAATTTTCCATCAACATGCAGTTTGTCGACGATGTCAGTACCCGCATCAAGGTTCAGTACGACGGTGATGTCACGAGTATCATGGATGTATCTGATGGTCACTTGCAGAAAATGGCAATGCATTTCGGTCTGGGGCAAGCGAAGTTGCCTGACAACGAGGTGATCCGACTGACCGGTAGCACCTCCGAACTGAACATTTCCCGGTGGCAGGCCCTGGTCAGGGAACTGAAGCTCGGTGTTAACTCCGGCCGACAGCCTTTGCCTGTCGAGTTGGACATGACCCGCCTGGTACTGGTCAGTGAAAATGATGACAGTGGCAAAACGGCCCAACAGTCGATTCGTCCTCGTGACGTACCCTTGTTCTCAGGGGTGATCCGGCAGTTTTCCTACAATGGCATCCAGTTTGGCAAGATGGAGATTCTTACCCGCCGAACTCGCAGGGGGATCCAGCTGGAAATGTTGAAACTGGTTTCCCCCTTGCATACCCTGGAAGCCAAGGGACACTGGAGCAGCGGATTGCTGGGCAATGTCAGTCAGCTCGAGTTTGATGTCAGTAGTCCGGATGCGGGAAGGATGATGGACAACCTGGGCTATTCGGTGGTGATCAAGGGAGGGCAGCTGAAAATGAACGGGACGCTTGGCTGGTCTGCCAGTCCTTTCGATGTCAGCCTCGAAAACATCATGGGCAAACTTCACCTGGAACTGAAGGATGGGGTCATCACCAATATCGATGCGGGTGCCGGACGGCTGCTCGGTCTGTTCAGCCTCAGCGCGCTGCCAAGGCGACTGGCTCTGGATTTCAAGGATACCTTTGACGATGGATTCAGTTTTGATCTCATCACCGGTGACATGGAACTCAAGGAGGGCAATGCCTTTACCGAAAACCTGCAAACCACCAGTCCGGTTGCCGATATTCTGGTCACGGGACGCACCGGCTACGTGACACACGACTTCGACCAGGTCATTACCGTGATCCCCGAGCTGGGGGGCAGCCTGCCCATCGCCGGTGGGCTCATTTTCGGACTGCAGGTGGGCGCCCTCATCGCCCTGCTCGATACGGTGATGGGAAGCGAACTGGACAAGGCCAACATGCGTCAGTACCACGTGGGGGGCAGTTGGGAAAATCCGGTCATTACGGTGCTCAAAAGCCCGGAAGAATTTCCCCTGTATGAAGAAGATGAGGAGTAAGTGGCTGATCTTACACGTATTGTAGTGCCGGGAGAGGCCAGATCATGCTATCCTGCGTCTATGAAGTATGCGCTTTGCCTGTTCCTTTTCATCTTGGCCCCGGTTCTGCAGGCGGGAACCCATGCGCTCAGTGCCGAACAGTGGGCGGTACCGCGTCGTGCCGAGGTGATTATTGAAATGCCGGCCATCAAAAACGCAATCCTGGAGTTACAGAAAACCCCACAGGGTCGACTGATCCTGCATTATCCTGGCGGTGACAGTGGTACCCTGTGGGTAAGAGAATTGAGAAGCTGGCTGGTTTCCCTGGGGGTGCCCACGGCGGTGATCGAAATCACACCGGGCAGTCAGAACCAGCAGATGATTGAACTGGAAGTGGTAAAACCGGTGGCCTCCCAGCATGGACCCCAAAGCCGGTAAGGTGTAAAAAAAATGAAACGAGTTGCAGCCATTCAAATGGCCTCCGGGCCCAATGTCAGAGCCAATCTGACCGAAGCCGCACGCCTGATCAGCCGGGCGGTGGATGCCGGTGCGGAGCTGGTGGTCCTGCCGGAAAACTTTGCCCTCATGGGCATGAAGGAAAAAGACAAGGTCCAGATTGCCGAGGCGGAAGGGCAGGGCACCATCCAGGATTTCATTGCCGAAACTGCCAACAAGCACCGTGTCTGGATCGTCGCCGGTACCATCCCCTTGCAGGCCGAGGACAGGGTCCGTGTGCGTGCCGCCTGCCTGGTCTACGATGACAAGGGCAAGGTGCGAGGCCGCTATGACAAGGTGCACCTGTTCGATGTGCATCTGGAAGAAAACCAGGAAACCTACGACGAATCGGCGACCATTGAAGCGGGCAGCCGTACCACGGTTATCGACACCCCGTTCGGGCGTCTGGGGCTGGCCATCTGCTACGATCTGCGCTTCCCTGAGCTGTTTCGCCGTATGGCCGATGAAGGGGTCGAGGTAATTGCCATTCCCTCGGCCTTTACCGCCATGACCGGCAAGGCCCACTGGGAAGTGCTGGTTCGGGCCCGGGCCATCGAGAATCTAAGCTATGTGATCGCGGCAGCCCAAGGGGGCTACCATGTCAATGGTCGGGAAACCTACGGTCACAGCATGATTGTGGATCCCTGGGGACAGGTGCTCGATCATCTTTCCAATGGTTCCGGTTATGTCATTGCCGAGCTGGATCCGGTTCGCCTGCACAATACCCGGCGCAATTTCCCCTGTCTGAATCACCGCAAGATACCCTGCAAAATAAAACAATGAGCCAACAATCTCTGGATATTGCGCGTGAGTATCTGCTTGCGCCATCAGCACTGGGTGAAACCGAACTGCAGTCGATCCTCGATCGGATGATGGGTCACCAGGTTGATAATGCCGACCTGTACTTTCAGCTCAGCCGCCACGAATCCTGGATGCTCGAAGACGGCATCGTCAAGGAAGGCCACCACGGCATCGAACAGGGTGTCGGTGTGCGGGCCATCAGTGGTGAAAAAACCGGTTTCGCCTATTCGGACGAAATCATCCTGCCGGCGCTGATCGAAGCGGCTTCGACGGCGAGGGCGATTGCCCGCAGTGGTCGCCAGAGCTCGGTGCAGGCCTGGCAGCAGCAGGCCCGGCATCAGTTGTACCTGCCGACCGACCCCCTGCAGAGCCTGGATGCGGCGGCCAAGATCAGCCTGCTGCAGGAGCTCGATGCCGAGGCCCGCCGCCAGGACCCCCGTGTCAAACAGGTGATTGTCAGTCTGGCCGGTAGCCACGATGTCATCCTGGTTGCGGCCAGTGATGGCACCTATGCGGCCGATGTCCGGCCCATGGTACGCATGAACGTCAGTGTGATTGCCGAACAGGGTGATCGCCGTGAACAGGGCAGTGCCGGTGGCGGAGGCCGGGTCGATTACAGCTGGTTTACCGAACACGAACGTGGACTGGATTTTGCCCGTGAAGCCGTGCGCCAGGCGCTGGTGAATCTCGATGCCGTGGAGGCACCCGCAGGCAGCATGCCGGTGGTGCTGGGGCCAGGCTGGCCCGGTGTGCTGTTGCACGAAGCCATCGGCCACGGTCTGGAAGGAGATTTCAACCGCAAGGGCAGTTCGGCCTTTGCCGGGCGGATCGGTGAACGGGTGGCTTCTCCCCTGTGTACCGTGGTCGATGACGGCACACTGGAAGGGCGTCGCGGTTCCCTGAACATCGATGACGAAGGCGTACCGACCCAGCAGACGGTGCTGATCGAAAACGGCATTCTCACCGGCTACATGCAGGACAAACTCAACGCCCGACTGATGGGCAGCCACTCGACCGGCAATGGCCGGCGTGAATCCTATGCCTGTCTGCCCATGCCACGCATGACCAACACCTACATGATGCCCGGTCAATCGGATCCGCAGGAAATCATCGCCTCGGTGGAAAAGGGGTTGTACGCCGTCAACTTCGGTGGCGGACAGGTGGACATCACCTCCGGCAAGTTCGTCTTCTCGGCCAGCGAGGCCTATCTTATCGAAAACGGCAAGGTCACCCGGCCGGTCAAGGGCGCCACCCTGATCGGCAATGGCCCGGATGTGCTGACCCGGGTTTCCATGGTGGGCAATGATCTGGCCCTGGATCGTGGCGTGGGTGTGTGTGGCAAGGAAGGCCAGAGCGTGCCCGTGGGGGTCGGTCAGCCGACCCTGAAGATCGATGAACTGACGGTGGGGGGGACGGCCTGAAGGGCGTCGTCAGTTTCGCAAAAGGCAATTTTTTGCATTCCTTCCCGTCTTGCTGATCCGGCAAGACGGTAACCATCGCCTCATCCTGTGCCTGCTGTATCCAGCAGATCCCGCAGGTAGCGAAACAGTTCCCTGGCCGCCTTGGGAGGCTTGTTGCTCTTGAATTCCTTGTTGGCCATGCGGATCAGCTGGCGTACGTGCTGGCGATCCGTGTCAGGGTATTTTTCCACCAGCTCACCCAGGGCGGCATCCCCGCCGTGGATCAGCCGGTCCCGCCAGGCTTCCAGTTCGTGGTGGTGCTTGACGTCTTCCCGGTAGGGGTGGGTAATTCTGTTGTAGGCTTCCTGGATAGGGGTGGCATCGATGCTGCGCATGAGTTTGCCGATGTACTGCAACTGGCGCTTCAACGCACCGCGCTGGGGCATTTTTCGGGCAAGCTGAATCGCCTCGGCCAGCTGGTCGGGCAACTCGATTTTGGCCAGGTCGGCCTTGCCGAGCCTGACCAGGGCTTCGCCGAGATCCTGCAGGGCCTCGGCCTCGCGCTTGAGCTGGGATTTGCTCGGCTGGAGTTCTTCTTCGGGGGCATCGTTCATTTGTCCATTTTACATTTGTCGCCACCGGGATGCACCAGTAGAATGCGTGTCTGATCCGCATTAAACCAAAAATCGAGAAAACCATGCCACAGCCTCCTGCTCCTCAATCCACTTCTTCCCAGCCCGGTTTCGATGAAGAGCGCGCCCGTTCGGTTGTCGAGGACATGTTATAGGAGGCCAGGCGGTTGGGTGCCTCTGCTGCCGAAGGTGGGGTGAGCATCGAATCAGGCCTGTCGGTCAATGTGCGCCTGGGCGAGGTGGAGACCCTGGAGCACAACCGAGACAAGGGTCTTGGGATCACGGTCTATTTTGGCCAGCGCAAGGGATCGGCCAGTACCAGTGATTTCAGTCCGGCGGCCATTGCCGAAACTGTCAGGGCAGCCTGTGACATTGCCCGCTACACGGAAGAGGATGAAGCGGCCGGGCTGGCCGATGCCGAACTGATGGCCACCGATATTCCCGACCTCGAGCTGTATCATCCCTGGGGGATCAGCGCCGAGGAAGCCATCGAACTGGCACGGCAGTGCGAAGCCGAGGGTCTTGAACAGGACAGGCGCATTACCAACAGCGAGGGGGCCGCAGTCAGCAGCCACGATAGCCTGCGCGTCTACGGCAACAGCCATGGTTTTCTGGGCAGTTATCCCAGTTCCCGCCACAGTCTGTCCTGTACCCTCATCGGCCAGGCGGATGAGGGCATGCAACGGGATCACTGGTACACCATTGCCCGTGATGCAAGCAAGCTGGAATCGGCCTGTGCCGTGGGCAAAAAGGCAGCCGAGCGAACCCTGGCCCGCTTGGGGGGACGCAAGATCGGCACCGGCCAGTACCCGGTGATCTTCCAGTCGGAAGTGGCCCGTGGTGTGCTGGGCAATCTGGTCCGTGCCATCAGTGGCGGCAATCTTTATCGCAAGGCCTCGTTCCTGCTGGACAAGCTGGGCGAGCCGCTTTTTCCCGAACGCATCCGCATCGACGAACGGCCCCACATCAAGGGGGCGCTGGGCAGTGCGCCGTTCGACAATGAAGGGGTGGCGACCCGCGAGCGGGATATCGTCAGTGGCGGCATCCTGCAGAGTTATGTACTCGACAGCTACGCAGCGCGCCGCCTTGGCATGCAGACCACGGGCAATGCCGGTGGTGTGCACAACCTGTTCATTTCCAGCGACGACACGTCTTTCGAGGCACTGTGCCGGGAAATTGGTACGGGGCTGGTGGTCACCGAGGTCATGGGTCAGGGGGTCAATATCGTGACCGGTGACTTTTCCCGTGGGGCCAGTGGCTTCTGGGTGGAAAATGGCGAGATCCAGTATCCGGTCGAGGAAATCACCCTGGCCAGTACCCTGCAGGAGATGTTCAGGGGCCTGGTGCGGGTTGGCAACGACGTGGATACACGTGGCAACATCCAGACCGGCTCCTGGCTGGTGGAGCAGATGATGATTGCCGGCGAGTAGCACCGCAGCCTGCCAAGAAGATGTCGAAAAAGCCCTTCCCCGGCCTTTTTCAACCCGGGAACGGCAAACGCGGTTTGCCGTTTCCTCACATTTTCAATGACTTGTGGTCATTGAAAATGGCGGTGCTTCCCTGCATCGCACACAGGCTGTCGAATAACGGCGTTTTTCAACAGCCTGCTAAAGCAGGAACAGGGTAGCGAGGCCGAGGAAGGCGAAGAAGCCCATCACGTCGGTGATGGTGATCAGCATGACGCTGCCACCCAGGGCAGGATCCGCGCCCATGCGGCGCAGGAACAGGGGAATGAGGGCTCCGGCGGTGGCAGCAAAGATCAGGTTGAGAATGATGGCCACGCCGATGACGATGCCCAGTTTCATGTTGTCGAACCAGAACCAGGCAATACCGCCGAGTACCACGGCCCATACCACCCCGTTTATCACGCTGACCCAGATCTCCTTCATCAGCAGTCGCCGGGCGTTACTGCCGCTGATCTGACCCACCGCAATGCCACGGATCACCAGGGTCAGGGTCTGGCTGCCGGCGATGCCACCCATGCTGGCGACGATGGGCATCAGCACTGCCAGCGCCACCAGCTCCTGAATGGTGCCCTGAAAGGCACTGATGACACTGGCGGCCAGCAGGGCGGACAACAGGCTCATTCCCAGCCACACGGCACGGCGCCGGGCACTGACGAAGACGGGGGCAAACATGTCCTCTTCCTCGTTCATCCCGGCCATGCTCATCATCGAGTGTTCGGCGTCGTCACGGATCACGTCGACCACGTCATCGATGGTGATGCGGCCAAGCAGGATACCGTTGATGTCCACCACCGGGGCGGAAATGAGATCCCGGTGCTCGAAGCGACTGGCCACTTCCCGTTCGGGCATGTCGGCAGGAATGGCATCCTCATCATGAACCATGACTTCTTCCACGGTGGCTTCCGGATCACTGGTGAGCAGTACCGTGAGGGGCAGATAACCCAGATAGTGGCCCTCGCGATCCACCACGTAGAGGTTGTCGGTGGCTTCGGGGAGTTGTCCCCGTCGGCGCAGATAGCGCAGCACCACGTCGAGCTGCAGATCGGCCCGCACGGTGATGGTATCTGTGTTCATCAGGCCGCCGGCGGTGTCCTCGTCATAGGACAGCACCGAGCGCAGGCGATCCCGTTCCTGCTGTTCCATGGTGTCCAGCAGTTCCTGGATCACGTCATGGGGCATTTCCGGCAGGATGTCGGCCAGATCGTCCGTTTCCAGCGATTCGGTGGCCGCAACCAGTTGCTCCGGCTCCATTTTCTCGATCAGGGTGGCGCGGACTTCATCGTTGAGGTTGGTGAGAATTTCACCATCATTTTCGCGTGGCAGGTGCTCCCAGAGCAGGCTGCGTTGATCCGCCGGCAGGGATTCGAGCAGATGGGCGATTTCTGCCGGGTGAATGTCTTCGAGGAAGTGAACGACCTGGTCGAGATCACCGTCATTGAGTAATTCGATGATGCCTTGCAGATTGTCTTTTGTTTCTTCTTTTGTCTGCGATGGCGCCATTTACTCTACCTCGATTAACAGAGCGCTGAAAAACGGCAGTTTTCAACAGCCTGTTTGCAATACCAGGATATCTTGATATTTTCAATGACGACAGGTCATTGAGAATGTGTGGAAACGGGAAACCGGCTTTCCTGTTTCGGCAGTGAAAAAGCCCGGGGAAGGGCTTTTTCAACATCCTGTCACCGAGGCAAAGTGTAACAGGCCGGGATTACAATTGGGAGAATGGCAAGGGCAGGATCAGGCCGAAAACATCACAAAGTGCCGATTATTTCGTCTTCAGGCCGGCCTCGCGCACGGCGGTGGCAATGTGTCCTCAGCATTCCTCGTCAAAGCGATTACCAACAAGCTCACAGAGGGCTTTTAAGGCTTGCTCCTGATCCGGACCATCGGCTTCCAGCTCTAGACTGGTGCCCCGTGAGGCTGCCAGCATCATCACACCCATGATACTTTTGCCATTGACCCGGGTATTGTCCTTGCGGAGGTAAATCTCTGCATCGAAACAGGAGGCAAGGGTGACGAATTTGGCGGCAGCGCGGGCGTGCAGTCCAAGTTTATTGATGATTTCCACCTGCTGGACGATCAATCAGGTTCTCCTTTGCGGGCAGCTGAGGACACCGTCCTTGCCACCGGTAATGGCCTTTACGGCCAGTTTTTCCAGACTCAGCCGGGGGTAGTTGAGAACCCGGATCAGCATGGGCAGGTTCAGCCCGGCGATGACCCGGCTATTTTTGTTGCACAGTTCGCAGGCGATGTTACAGGGGGTGGCACCAAACAGATCGGTCAGGATCAACACGCCGTCACCCTGGTCTAGATTTTCCAGTGCCTGTCTGGCCCGCTGCAGCGAAGTGTCACGATCATCGGCCATGGGCACACTCACGGCCGCAGAGGGCAATGGCATGGTGCCGAGTACGGCCGTGGCCGTGTCGAGCAGGACCTGGCCAACATTCCCGTGGGTGATGAGCAGCAGGGCGACACTCATGCCAGTTCCCGGTGCCGGACCAGCACGCCATCACGAATATTCCTGAAATATTCGGAGAGTTTTTCCACCATGTAGACCGAACGGTGCTGGCCGCCTGTGCAGCCGATGGCAATGGTCATGTAGCTGCGATTGTCGGCTTCGAAACAACGGATCCAGGTTTGCAGAAAGTTTCTGATGTCCTTGAACATGTTGAGAGCATCCTCGTGCTTTTCCAGGTAGGACGCAACCTCGTTGTTGAGGCCGGTCAGAGCACGCAGTTCGGGGACCCAGTGGGGGTTGGGAATGCAACGGACGTCAAAGACAAAATCGGCGTCGACGGGAATGCCGTGTTTGAAGCCAAAGGACTGGAACATGATCGACAGGCCGGTGCTCTTGTCGCCATCGATTCGCTGGCGGATCAGGTCGCGCAGCTGGTGGATATTGGTGCTGGTGGTGTCAATGTGCAGGTTGGCCATGCTGGCGATGGGATCGAGCAGCACCCGTTCCTGTAAAATGGCTTCACTCAGGGGGATATCTTTACTGCTCAGCGGGTGGCGACGGCGGGTTTCGCTGAAGCGTTTCAACAGTGTGGCATTGTCTGCTTCAAGGAAAATTACCTCACATTGCAGGTTGTCGGAGCGCAGACCCTGCAAAATGGCAGGGAAGTATTCCATTTCACTGCTCAGGTTGCGTGCATCGATGCCAACGGCAAACTGGCTGTAACCACTGCGGTTCAACTGGCGGAGCTGATCGGCCAGTGCCGGCAACATGCCAATGGGCAGGTTGTCGATGCAGTAATAGCCGAGATCTTCCAGCACATGCAGGGCAATGCTCTTGCCCGAGCCGGACAGGCCACTGATGATGATCAGTTTCATGATTCTTGACGGTTCAGCTCTTGTTCTTGTCGTTCGATAAAGTCTTCAATTGCATTATAGCCGCTCAGGTATAAAACGTGGTTACGCACGGCAGCTTCTATGATAACAGTAAGATCGCGGCCAGGGGCAACGGGCAGGATGACTTCCGGAATGTCCACATCGAGGATCCGCTGGTAGCGTGGTTTGGTGTTCAGTCGGTCTACGGGGGGGGCGTTGCTGCTGGCAGGCTGTATCTGGATGATCAGGTGCAAGCGCTTGCTGGCAAGAATGGCGTGATTGCCATACATGGCACGGACATTGAGGACGCCCAGCCCCCTGACTTCGATGAAATCTGCCAGCAGCGGCGGGCAGTGGCCGTGGATGCTGTCCGGTGAGCTGCGATGGAATTCGGGGGCGTCATCGGCAATCAGGCGGTGGCCACGGCTCAGCAGTTCCAGTGCCAGTTCACTCTTGCCGACGCCACTGGGGCCGCTGAGCAGGACACCCAGCCCCATGACTTCCATGAATACACCGTGCAGGGTCTGCTTGGTGGACAGCTGATCGGTGAGGTCGTAATGCAACCGCTCGATGATTTCGCCCGCAGGCAGGGGACTGCCCAGCAGTGGGGTGTCGCTGGCTTCGGCGTGTTCGATCATCTCTGCCGGCGCCGGATTGTCATCACAGAGCAGGATCATCAGGGGCGGCTGGCCGAACAGGGTGTCCAGCGCATCGCGGCGAGAGTTTTTCCCCTGCCTCTGCAGGTAGGCCAGTTCGTGACTGTCAAGTACCTGGATCAGGTAGGGGCGGATCAGATTGAGGTGCCCCACCAGGGTCGATGGCTGATCGGAATGTGTGGAATTGACTGGTCTTGTCGCGCCTGCCTGGCCTGCGATCCAGCCCAGTTGCAAGGTTTTTTCATGTTGCTCAAAAATCGTCCGGGCTGTAATGGTCTTGCGCATGGAATCAAGCTTGTGACTGCCAGTCCCTGATCAATTGCAGTATGTCTTCGGGGGTCTTTTGTGCGCGCAGCTGGCTGCGAAAATCGGCGTTCTGGAACAGCTTTGCCAGCAAGGCAAGAATGGCGAGATGATCCTCGCTGGCATTTTCCGGTACCACCAGGGCAAACAGCAGGTCGACCGGTTTATCGTCAATGGCATCGAAGTCAATGCCATCCTGTAGCCGGATCAGTGCGGCTGTTGTGTGGTTGGAGTTTTTGACCCGGCCATGGGGTATGGCAACCCCATAGCCGATGCCGGTACCACCCAGTCTTTCCCGGGAAAGCAGACTGTCGAAGATTTCTGTTGGACTGATGGAGGACTGATCGTGGGCAATAAGCTCACTGAGCTCCTCCAGCGCCCGTTTTTTGCTGTGCGCATCAACATTACAGGCTATGCGATCGGGGGAAAGAAAGTCAGTTAACTGCATGGTCTTTGTCTATGTCGGATTAGATGCTGTTGTGCTTGATCTCGGCACCTTCACTGCGGTGGTGATCCTTAAGTTTTTCCTTGTGCTTTTTCACCTGGCGATCGAGCTTGTCGACCAGTGCATCGATGGCGGCATACATGTCTTCATTGACTGCATCGGCAAACAGATTGCCGCCACTGATATGGAAAGTGGCCTCGGCCTTCTTGCGAAGTTTTTCGACGGTCAGAATAACATGGACATTGGTGACATGATCGAAATGTCTTTCGAGTTTTTCCATTTTCTGACTTACATAATCATGCAGGGCAGGGGTAACATCGATGTGATGACCAGTAACGTTGAGTTGCATGTGTGTCTCCTTTTTGGATTAAGCGAGTCGCTTTCGTTCGTTAGAGGGTGGAATGGCCATGGCTTCCCGGTATTTGGCAACGGTGCGTCGGGCAACCTTGATTCCCTTTTCTTCGAGAATTCCCGCCAGCTTGTTGTCGCTGTATGGCTTGCTGGGGTTTTCGTCCGCGATCAGTTTCTTGAGCAGGGCACGAATTGCGGTTGCATAGCATTCGCCACCATCACTGGTGGAGACATGACTTGAAAAAAAGTATTTGAGTTCAAAAATACCACGCGGTGTATGCATGTATTTCTTGCTGGTCACCCGCGAGATGGTCGACTCGTGCATATCGACGGCTTCGGCAATATCATGCAGTACCAGTGCCTTCATGGCTTCTTCGCCATGTTCGAGAAAATCGACCTGACGCTCGACGATGCTCTTGGAGACCTTGAGCAGGGTTTCGTTACGGCTGAGCAGGCTCTTGATGAACCAGCGAGCTTCCTGCAGGTGATTTTTCAGGCAGTTGTTGTCTTCACTGCTCTGCACTTTCTTGATCAGGCCGGCATAGTGAGGGTTGACCCGCAGGCGCGGGGCCGAATCGGGGTTGAGTTCCACCCGCCACTGGCCCTTGACCTTGGTCACCAGTACATCGGGGATGATGTATTCGGGCTGGGTATTGGTGATCTGGCCACCCGGGCGCGGGTTGAGTGACTGTATGAGCTGGATGATTTCCTTCAGTTCATTTTCGGAGACCTTGAGCTTGCGGGCCAGCTGGTTGTAATCCCGTTCTGCCAGCAGCTTGAAATGTTCGCGTACCAGTTCGAGGGCCTTGTCCAGCCAGGGTGACTCGAGGGGAAACTGCTGCAACTGCAACTGCAGGCTTTCCTGCAGATCCCGTGCGGCGACGCCGGGTGGGTCGAAATTCTGGATGCGATGCAGCACCGCCTCGATTTCGTCTTCCTCGATGTCCAGTTCCCTGCTCAGGGCTTCGTGGATATCCCCGATGCTGATGCCAAGATAGCCGTCATCGTTGATGGAGTCGATGATGAAATCGGCAATCGCCCGGTCGGTGTCACTGAAGGGGGTCAGTTGCAATTGCCAGTTGAGGTGTTCGTGCAGGCTTTCGCCAGCCGGGCCGGACAGTTCGAATTCCCGGTTGTCGCTGTCGCTGCTGCTTGGGGCACTGCTTGGTGTGGCAATACTGTCGTAGATGTCGTCCCAGTTGCTGTCCACCGGCAGGTCGTCGGGAATATTCTCGTTTTCGACTTCACTGGTGGTTTCAGGTTGTGCTTCTTCCACCTCACTGGCGGGTTCGGCTTCGACCGGTGTGTCGGCGGCGGGTTCAGTCGGACTGTCATTACCGGTTTCGTCGACTTCGAGCATCAGGTTCGAATCGAGAGCTTCCTGGATTTCGGTCTGTAATTCCAATGAAGACAGCTGCAACAGCCTGATGGCCTGCTGTAACTGAGGTGTCATGGTCAGGGACTGACCGAGTCGAAGTTGTAAGGCTTGTTTCATATTGTTGTGGTTGGGTACCGCTCACCCGATGGTATATCAGGCATGACTAATTTTAGCTCAATTCTGGCAGGATTGCAGGTCTGGATGACATATTCATAAGCGGAAGTGTTCCCCCAGATAAACCTTACGGACTTCTTGGTTATTCAGCAGTTCATCCGGTTTTCCCTTCGCGATCACCTGCCCTGCATTCATGATATAGGCATGTTCGCAGATCCCAAGGGTCTCGCGCACGTTGTGGTCGGTGATGAGCACGCCGATATCACGGTTTTTCAGGTGCTGGATGATGGACTGGATGTCCAGCACCGAGATGGGATCGACGCCAGCAAAGGGCTCGTCGAGGAGAATGAAACAAGGTTCGATGGCCAGGGCGCGGGCAATTTCGACCCGGCGGCGCTCCCCACCGGACAGGCTTATACCCATATTATTTCTGATATGGTCGATGTGCAGTTCTTCCAGCAGTTCTTCGAGTTTTTCTTCACGCTGGAACTTGTCCAGATCCTTGCGCAGCTGCAGGATGGCAAGAATATTGTCACTCACCGACAGCTTTCGAAATACCGAGGCCTCCTGGGGCAGGTAGCCAATCCCCTTGTGGGCGCGTACATGCATCGGCGTGAGGGTGATATCCTCGTCATCAAGGGTGATGCTGCCACCGTCAGCGTGGATCAGGCCGACGATTATGTAGAATGAGGTGGTCTTGCCGGCACCATTCGGGCCGAGCAGACCGACCACCTCGCCACTACGGATCTCCATGGAAACATCCCTGACCACGTCGCGGCCCTTGTAGCATTTGGCCAGTCCGCTGGCAGACAGGATGCTCATGGCTCTGTGCCGTCCTGGTTGCCGGCATTGGGCTCCTTGCTGTCTTCTTCCGGGACGATGGTGATGTTGACCCGCTCGTCACCTTTCTTTGAGCCGTGTGCCTGGATGAGACTGGTTTTCATGTTGTAGTCGATGGTATTGCCGCTGAAACGGTTGGCTCCCTGTTCGATATGGGCATTGTTCTTCAGGTGCAGGGTATGACTGGCAATGAGGTATTCCATGCGTTCGGCTCGCGACTTGACCAGCTGCTGGCTTGCATCGGTTTTCTGTTGCATGGTGGCCGGCTTGCCAACGACGATGATGCGTTTGAGTTTACGCCTGTCGTCAAGGTAGACGCGGATGTCATCGCCGGTGACTCGCAGGCTGCCCTGGGTCATGACCACGTTGCCCATGTAGTGGCTGAAGCCCTTTTTCTCGTCGACGGTGATGCGATCGGCAACAATGTTGATGGGCTGCTTGCGGTCCGATTCCAGGGCCATGGCGGCTGAGTTGGCAAACAGGCCGCTCAGCAGCAGGGCAGGGCACAGCAGGGTGCAGGCCATGGTCTGAAAAACAGGCTTGCCAGGCTGAGGGTCAGGGCTGGCCAATATATGTCCCCTTTCCATCGGCCAACAGTTCCAGACGATCTTCTGCAAGGTAGGCACGCATCCCGGTTCCGCTGAGTTGGTTTCTCGATTGGGTGATGATAACCCGCTGTGCGGTTTCGGCAAAATCCTCGGGCGGCAGTACGGTCAGATCGCGGGTTACCATTTTAATCTGTGAGGCCGGTTCACGGCCGCGCTGGGTCAGGATGACCTCGCCATGGAGCAGGATCCGGTCGCCATTTTCGAGGATGGTGCCGGTCTCGGAACGAATGAACCAGCGGCTGTCATCCTCACGGATCATTTCCAGTTGCGGGGCTTCCAGGCTGATTTCATTGTTATCGGGAAAATGTTCCACCCGCTGTGCCTGCAGTTGGTAACGGGGCTTGCCTGCCGCATCGATGACCGTGGCACTGACCCCTTCAAGGTAATAGTCCGGATCGTGTCGTGCGGCCTGATCACGGGTAAAGACGTCGGGCTTGAAGGTGTTCAGCAGCCAGTTGCCATAGGCGGCCAGCAGCAGGATGGCAACAAAGCTGATCAGATAATGCAGTCGGCTCATTCGAGATATTCGGCAAACTGGGCATCCAGGGTGCCCTGGGCCTGCATGATCAGTTCACAGACATCCCGGGCGGCCCCACGCCCGCCATTGTGTGGCGTCTGCCAGTGGGCATGCTGCCTGGCCAGCGGGTGGGCATCCTGCACGGCAATGGCCAGACCCACCTGGCGCATTACCGGCAGGTCGATCAGATCGTCGCCCACGTAGGCCACCTGATCCAGCTGCAGATCCAGATCGGCAATGATTTCCTCCAGGGCCGGGAACTTTTCCATGCGCCCCTGGTAGACGTGCTTGATGCCGAGGCTTTCCATGCGGTGACGCACCACATTGGAAGTGCGGGCGGTGATGATGCCGATTTCGACCCCACTGCGCTTGAGCAGCTTCATGCCCAGGCCGTCGCGGGAATGGAAGGCCTTGTATTCCTGGCCATCGTCACCGATGAACAGGCTGCCATCGGTGAGAACACCATCGACATCGAAAACGACCAGCCGGATCTGGGCGGCTTTTTGCAGAATATCTTTCATGCTGATTCCTATACGACGCCGGAGCGCAACAAATCGTGCATGTTGAGTGCTCCTGTCAATTGCCCGTTGTCATCGACCACGGGCAGGGAGTTGATACTGAGCTTCTCCATCAACTGTAGCGCTTCTGCGGCCAGTTGATCCCCTCTGATGCGGGTGAATTTTTCAATCATGACATCGCCAATGTGCAGGGCATGGACGTCGACCACACCGTGATCCAGCAGGCGGCGCAGGTCACCGTCGGTGAAGATGCCGATGGCCCGGCCCTGCGCATCGACGATGATGGTCATGCCCAGTCCCTTGCGGGTCATCACCACCAGGGCATCGCTGAGGCTGTCTTCGGCATGAACCCGGGGAATGTCGTCGCCGGTGTGCATGATGTCGTTGACGTGCAGCAGCAGGCGCTTGCCCAGCCGTCCGCCAGGGTGGGAGAGGGCGAAGTCGTCGGCGGTAAAACCGCGTGATTCGAGCAACGAGATGGCCAGGGCATCGCCCATCACCAGGGTGGCGGTGGTACTGGCGGTGGGGGCCAGGCCCAGCGGACAGGCCTCTTTTTCCACGCTGATGTCCAGGTTGACGTCGGCTTCCCGGGCCAGCCTGGAATCAGGGTTGCCGGTCAGACTGATGAGAGGCACGCCGAGGCGCTTGATGAGAGGCAGGATGGTCAGCAACTCATCGGTTTCGCCGGAATTGGACAGGGCGATGACCACGTCCTTGCTGGTGATCATGCCCAGATCACCATGGCTGGCTTCACCGGGATGGACAAAGAAGGCAGGCGTGCCCGTGCTCGCCAGGGTGGCGGCGATCTTGCCGCCGATGTGGCCGGACTTGCCCATGCCGGTGACCACCACGCGACCTTCGCAGTCGAGCATGAATTCACAGGCGCGAACGAAATCCTCGCCCAGCCTCCGGGTCAGGGCCTGCAGCGCCTGGATCTCGGTCTCGATGACCGCCCTTGCCAGGTGGATGAGCTTGTCCTTGTCCATGGGGGGTGGCTATCCCGCGATGGGGTAACCGAGTTCCGCCAGTTTCGCTGCCAGGGCTTCGTTGGCGGGCAGGCTGTTGCCTTCGAGGGTGACGGTGCCGCTGGCCACATCCACTTCGACCGAGTCGATGCCCGCCATGTCTTTCAGGCCAGTCTGGATGGCACTGGCACAGCCACCGCATTTTACGTTCTGGACTTTCAGTTCCCGTGTTGCCATTTGTCAGTCTCCTTAATTAATGCTGAACATTGAAATACAGGATGAGCAGGTAGCCACCATAGGCCGCGGTCAGCAAAAAACCTTCGAAGCGGTTGATGACGCCGTGGCTGAATCGGCCGTAGGCCATGATGAACAGCGCAATACTCAGGCCTATCATAAACGGAAAATCACGGCCAAGCACAGCCGGGTCCAGATCCAGGGGCTGAATCAGACCGGGCAGCCCCAGCACGGCCAGCAGATTGAACATGTTGGAACCGATGATGTTGCCAATGGCGATGTCCGGTTCATTTTTCAGTGCACTCATCACCGAGGCGGCCAGCTCAGGCAGGCTGGTGCCGATGGCGACGATGGTCAGGCCGATGACCAGGTCGCTGATCCCCAGGGAGTGGGCGATGTCCACCGCACCCCAGACCAGCAGGCGGGAACTGCCCAGAAGCAACGCCATGCCAATCAGCAGCCAGAAAATGGCCCGCGAGGTGCTGATGTGGGGGATTTCCTCCTCGAATTCCTGTTCCATGCTGTCGTCGGGTTTTTGCCGGGCGGTGTGGATCATCCAGCCGATCAGGAACACCAGACCGGTCAGCAGGATCAGGCCATCGATGCGGCTCAGGTTGCCATCGATCATCAGCAGCAGGGCCAGCAGCATGAAGGCGAACATCAGTGGGTATTCGCGTTTGAGGATGTTGGATTTTACCACCAGCGGGGTGATCATGGCGGTAATGCCCAGCACCAGAGCGATATTGGCAATGTTGGAGCCCAAGGCATTACCCACGCCCATGGCAGGGTTACCCTGCAGGGCGGCCATGACGGAAACCAGGATCTCGGGCGCCGAAGTGCCGATGCCCACCACGGTCAGGCCGATGATCAGGGGTGAGACCCCCAGGTTGACGGCGGTGGCGGCGGCCCCGTAGACGAAACGATCAGCCCCCCAGACGAGCAGGGCAAAGCCACTGATGACGGCGACTATCGCCTCGATGGATATGTCCATGTGATTTATGTTTGCCTGTGGTTGGCCGTTATGGCCCGGAAAATGCCAGCGGCGATTATACGGGGAAATCGGCCAGTGTTTTATTTTTTTGCCCGTTTACCCAATTCGTTGCATGAATTTTCGGCGCAGGATAGCGTGGTGCCTTCCATGCCAGCATTTTCAGCGCCGTGCTCGATTTTTCCAATCCTCACATTTCGCTGGGTCATGCTGCGGTTGGAAAAACCTGCGCTCGAGCCTGAAAATGCTGTCCCCAAAGCCCCTGCATGCAAAAATGTATGAAACGATGGGGTTTATTGTGATGTTTCCACTGGCCTGTCCTGCTCGAGTTCCCGTTCCAGTTCCAGCTCCAGTTCCAGATCTTCCCCGGACGCCGGTTCAAAACCGATGTCGGGTGGGATGTCGTTGTTCGTGCGGCCGTCATTCACCAGGTTCTGTCGCTGCTGCAGGTAGGAATCACGGACAAAGATATAGGGGTCGATGGCCGATTCATCGATTATTCGGTCAACACCGACGAAGCCGGCACGCTTGTCGATGCCGTCCAGAACCAGCAGGCCCAGATTCACGCGTTCATCGGTTATCAGATTGTAATAGAGTGGACTGGTGGCGATATTGACCGGTATGGCAACCGTGCCTCGCACCGTCCTTGGCCCCAGAAAGGGAATGACGAAATAGGGGCCAGGTGGTGCACCCCATTTCCCCAGCGTCTGCCCAAAATCCTCATTGTGTTTTGCCAACCCCATGTAGCTGGCTACGTCGATAAACCCCAGCAGGCCGACGGTGGTATTCCAGACGATACGGGAAATATCGGTAGCGGCCTGTTCAAACTTGAACTGCAGCAGACTGTTGGTAAAAACTGTAACATCATTGAGATTACTGAAAAAATTGTGGAAGCCGGTCTTGGCCGCCTCGGGCATGTAATCACGGTAATCCTTTGCCACGGGGCGCAGTACGGTCTTATCGAAGGCATCATTGAACTTGTAAATGGAGCGGTTATAGGATTCCCAGGGATCGTTCTCGCTGGGTGGGCCGGGCACAGTGGTGCAGCCGGTGAATAACACCGCCAGCAGGGCCAGCAAGGGGAGTCTGAATGGCATCACTTGGCAAGGAAACGGGTGAAAGCTCAACGCGCTTGGGTTTTCACTGCGCCACAGCGACTGCAGCGATAGCGGCTGACCATTTTTCCCAGCTTGACATCAAAGGGGTTGCCCTTGACGACTTCCCATTTGTGAAAACCACTTTTGCATAAGGTTTTTCCCTTGTTTCTGTCTTTTGCGCGGGGTTTCCTGAACGTTACAACTTCACCCATTTACTGACTCCGTGCTTTGTGTTTTTGGCTGGCGTATTATTCACTTGTTATACCGGTGCGAATTGAAAAAAACAGGCGATGAAACGAAATTATACCTTACTTATCGGCGCTTGCGGCTGGTTGCATGAGGGCTGGAGTGGGAGTTTTTACCCTGACGACCTGCCCGCCGACTGGCAGATGGCTTACTACGCCAATGCCTGGCCGCTGGCACTGATCACGGCCCGGGAGCGAACGGCACTAACGGCTTCGCAACACGGGTGGCAGGAATGCGACGATGCCTTGCGTTTCGTAGGGGAATGGTCATGGCAGGATGATCCGCAACAGGCCGAAGCCGAAAAGCGGGCACTGGGTGAGCGTTATCTGGCCACCTTGCTTGCTGTGGATGCCCGGATGGATGTCGGGCAACTGGAAAATATCCTGGCGCACTGGCAGTGTGCCGGTGAGTTCATTGTCGATTTTTCGATCGAACCGCCGGCGAAAGCCTTGCTCGAGTTCCTCAAGCAGCACGATATCGGCTGGTGCTGGCGAGGCCAGGGTCCGGCACAGGGGCTGGACAGCGGTCGCGTGGCGATTGCCCGGGTTGGCCCACAGTGCCGGGAAGCCAGACGGCTCCGCACGATTGTGGAGACCTGCCTGGCGGCGAAGCCGCGATCGGATCATCCCCCCTTGCTGCTGTTCGATGGCCAGCCCCCCGATGTGGAGGCCATGAACATGGCCGAGGTGATCGCCTCACTGCTCTGACATGGCCGTTCCAAATATCAGATCACCTGCCGACAGGTGAAAACGGCCTGCCCAGGCTCCTTGCAGGCCGTAAAATGATATTTTTCAACAACCTGCAAGGGAGCGCGCATTGTCTTCCCGTTGCGGCTGAGTCACAATGCCGGCCTGAGGGGCAAAACGCCTGGCTTGGCCCTTTGTCTGCCGGAAATGGGAAAAACAGGGTTTACCCGTGTCGGCACACGGGGACTCGATAAACACTGCATCTGGACTGGGAATGACTGACACGACACCGTTGATAAGGATCCGCGACCTGCACTTTCGGCGAGGTGAACGGGTGATTTTCAATGGGGTGGATCTGGATATTTTCCCTGGCGGCATCACCGCCATCATGGGACCCAGCGGTACCGGCAAGACCACCTTGTTGCAACTCATCGGCGGGCAGCTCAAGCCCACTCGTGGCACGGTAGAAGTGGATGGCCAGCCGGTGCATGAACTGCGTCGCTCGGCCCTGTATGCGCTGCGCAGGAAAATGGGCATGCTGTTTCAGAATGGTGCCCTGCTGACCGACATGAATGTATTCGAAAATATTGCCTACCCGATTCGGGAGCACACCGAGCTGCCCGAGTCGATGATCCGGACCCTGGTGCTGATGAAGCTGGAAGCCGTGGGCCTGCGTGGGGCCAGGGCACTGATGCCCAACCAGTTGTCCTGTGGCATGGCCCGTCGTGTGGCACTGGCGCGAGGCATTGCCCTGGATCCGATGATCATGATGTATGATGAACCCTTTACCGGCCAGGATCCCATTTCCATGGGGGTGCTGGTGCGCTTGATCCGCTCACTCAACGAAGCCATGGGCCTGACCAGTATCATCGTCTCCCACGATATCGCCGAAACCTGCGAGATTGCCGACATGATCTACCTGTTGGCCGAAGGCCGGGTGGTGGCAAAAGGCTCCCTGCCGGAACTGCAGCAGCATGAATCGGCCTGGGCCCGGCAATTTCTCAATGGCGAGCCCGATGGACCGGTACCGTTTCACTACCCGGCGGCCGATCTGGCCGAGGATCTGCTGACCATGACAGGAACCTGAGCATGTTTTTCGACTGGTTACAGCAACTGGGGCACCGGGGGCTGGATATTTTTGAACGCATCGGCCGGGCGCACCTGCTGTTTTTTGCCATTCTGGCCGGTCAGCCAGGCCTGTTGTCCCGGCCACGTCTGGTGATTGCCCAACTTTATTCGGTTGGGGTGCTGTCTCTGCTCATCATTGTCATGTCCGGCCTGTTCGTGGGCATGGTGCTGGCCCTGCAGGGCTACAATACCCTGGTCAAGTTTGGCGCCGAGGAATCCCTGGGCACGGTGGTAGCCCTGTCCCTGGTGCGTGAGCTGGGGCCGGTGGTTGCGGCCCTGCTGTTTGCCGGTCGTGCCGGTTCGGCACTGACCGCTGAAATCGGCCTGATGAAAACCACCGAGCAGCTGTCGGCCATGGAAATGATGGCGGTGGATCCCATCCGCCGCATTCTTGCTCCACGATTTCTCGCCGGCTTCATTGCCATGCCCCTGCTGGCGTCCATTTTCAGTGCGGTGGGGGTGTTCGGTGGCTATTTCGTCGGCGTCGGTCAGCTGGGCGTGGATGCCGGCTCCTACTGGTCACAGATGCAGGCCAATGTGGACATCTACGATGACATCGTCAACGGGGTGATCAAGAGCCTGGTGTTTGGCCTGGTCGTAACCTGGATTGCCATTTTCGAAGGCCATGACTGCACGCCGACCTCGGAGGGCGTCAGCCGGGCCACGACCCGCACCGTGGTGCATTCATCACTGGCGGTGCTGGCGTTGGACTTCATTTTAACCGCTCTTATGTTCGGAGATTAACCATGACAACACGTGCCATCGAAATCTGGGTGGGAATTTTTGTCGTTGCCGGTTTTGTTGCCCTGTTCGTTCTGTCCATGCAGGTCAGTAACCTGTCGAGCTACCAGGGTGAGAAGGGCTTCGACATCACCGCCCGCTTCGACGATGTCAGTGGCCTCAAGGTGCGCTCCATGGTGACCATGGCCGGGGTACGCATCGGCCGGGTGACGGCCATCGAGTTCGATGATCAGGCCTTGCAGGCAGTCGTGACCATGAAAATCGATGGCCAGCACCGTACCCTGCCTAGGGACAGCTCGGCGAACATCTATACGGCGGGCCTGCTGGGAGAAAAGTACATCGGTCTCGAAGCCGGGGGGGATGAAGCCAGTCTGGGGCCAGGAGATCAGATCCAGTTGACCCAGGATGCGCTGGTACTGGAAAAACTGCTCGGCCAGTTTATCTCGCGGATGATCGATGAGCCGGCAAAATAAATCGGCCAACGCCCCCGGCTCGGCGATTCGTATCGAAAAGCAGGCCAATGGCCGCTACCTGCTCAGCGGCGAACTGTCGGCACGGTCGGTGGTGCGGGTTCTCAATCTGTTGCCCATCCATGCCGAAAGCCAGGCCGGCGAGATCCACGTGGATCTGGCCGGGGTGAGCCGCAGCGACAGCACGGGTCTGGCCCTGTTGATAGAGTGGATTCGCATGGCAGGGCGCAGCGGTATCCGCATCCGTTTTCACAATCTGCCCGGACAGATGATGGAAATAGCCAAAATCAGCGATTTGCTGCCCATTATTCCTCTCGAATAATCGGTTTATTCAGGATTTTCGTCCCGAATCGGGGCAAAATTCGGCCAGTTTGGCGCGTTTGGCTATCGGTAACGACCACAGTCGGGCTACAATACCGGCCGTTTCATTGTCACAACGGATATACGAATATGAACCCAGATGAAGTCAAACAGCGCATTGTCGATGGCCTGCCCGGTTGTGAAGTGACGGTAACCGGTGATGGCAGTCATTTCGATGCGATCGTCGTCGGTGAGGTCTTCGATGGCCTGTCACTGGTGAAAAAGCAGCAGAAGGTCTATGCCACCGTCAATGATCTGATCACCAGCGGCGCCTTGCATGCATTGACCATCAAGGCCTATACCCCGGCGGAGTGGGAAAAGGCACAGAAACTTCAGGTTTCCTGAGCGGATCTCCCTACAGCGATCAGGTTGAAGCATGGATAAACTGATTATTACCGGTGGCCAACGGCTGGATGGCAGCATCCGCATCTCTGGCGCCAAGAACGCGGCGCTGCCGATCATCGCCGCCACCCTGGTGGCCGATGAGCCGGTGACGGTTTGCAACATTCCCCACCTCAACGACATCACCACTACCATGGAACTGCTGGGTCGCATGGGCGTGACCCTGACCATGGACGAGAACATGAATGTCGAGGTGGATGCCTCGACCATCGAGCACTGTGTGGCGCCTTACGAGCTGGTGAAGACCATGCGTGCTTCGATCCTGGTGCTGGGGCCACTGCTGGCCCGCTTTGGTGAGGCCGAGGTGTCGCTGCCCGGTGGTTGTGCCATCGGTTCGCGGCCCGTCAATCTGCACATCAATGGCCTGCAGGCCATGGGTGCCGACATCGTGGTGGAAAACGGCTACATCAAGGCAAAGGCCAAACGCCTCAAGGGGGCCAAGATCGTGCTCGATCAGGTCACCGTGACCGGCACGGAAAACCTGCTCATCGCCGCCACCCTGGCCGATGGCACCACGGTGCTGGAAAATGCTGCCCGTGAGCCCGAAGTGGTGGATCTGGCTAACTGCCTGATCAGCATGGGGGCCGAGATCGAAGGTGCCGGGACCGACAAGATCACCATTCACGGCAAGGAACGTCTGCATGGTGCCAGCTATAATGTATTGCCCGATCGTATTGAGACCGGTACCTATCTGGTGGCTGCGGCCATTACCGGTGGGCGCATCAAGCTCCGGGACACGGATCCGGGCCTGCTCGATGCGGTGATTGCCAAACTGCAGGAAGCCGGTGCGATCATTGAATGTGGCGAGGACTGGATCAGCCTGGACATGCAGGGGCGCCGTCCAAAAGCGGTGGATATCCGCACCGCACCGTACCCCGCCTTTCCGACCGACATGCAGGCACAGTTCTGCGTGCTCAACAGTGTTGCCGAAGGGACTTCGAGCATTACCGAAACCGTGTTCGAGAACCGCTTCATGCACATTCAGGAACTGCAGCGCATGGGGGCCGATGTGGCCCTGCAGGGCAACACGGCCATTACCACCGGTGTGGCAGGGCTCAAGGGGGCACCGGTGATGGCCACCGATCTGCGTGCCTCGGCTTCCCTGGTGCTGGCCGGCCTGGTGGCCGATGGCGACACCGAAGTCGAACGCATCTATCACATCGACCGCGGCTATGAATGTATCGAAGAGAAACTGCAGCAACTGGGCGCGCAGATCCGCCGTGTACCGTCCTGACGGCCTGGTCGTGAATTCCGACAGTCAAGCGATATTTAAAGATATATGAAGATATGAGCACACCGTTGACCATTGCCCTGTCCAAGGGGCGCATCTACAAGGACAGCCTGCCCCTGCTGAAGCACGCCGGCATCGAACCCGTCGATGATCCGGAAACCAGTCGCAAGCTGATCCTCGACACCACACTGGAGGACGTCAAGCTGGTGATCATCCGTACCACCGACGTGCCGACCTATGTACAGTACGGTGCCGCCGATCTGGGGGTGGCCGGCAAGGACGTGCTCATGGAGCATGGTGGCGAAGGTCTGTACGAACCGCTGGATCTGAAAATAGCCCGTTGCCGCATGATGACAGCCGGGCCGGTCGATGCGCCACCGCTGCGTGGCCGCCTGCGCATTGCCACCAAGTACGTGAACTCGGCGCGGCGCTATTTTGCCGAAAAGGGCCAGCAGGTGGAAATCATCAAGCTCTACGGCTCCATGGAGTTGGCACCGCTGGTGGGCCTGGCCGATCAGATCGTCGACCTGGTGGACACGGGCAACACCCTCAAGGCCAACGGCCTGGTGCCCCTGGAGCACATGGCGGACATCAGCTCGCGGCTGATCATCAACAAGGCCGCCATGAAAATGAAACACCAGAGCGTCAAGGCCTTCATCGATCGCATGGCCGAAGCGGTTGCCCGGTCCTGACCTCCTATCTGTAACCCTCAACGCCGGACAGGCCAGCATGATTGATATCAAACAGCTCAGCACAACTTCTGATGACTTCTACGCCAGGCTCGATGCCATGCTGGCCTGGGAAAGTGTCTCCGACGAGGCCGTCGAAACCACCGTCAAGGGGATCCTGCGCGACATTCGCCAGCGCGGTGACGCGGCCCTGGTGGAACTGACCAACCGCTTCGACCGTCTCGATGTCTCCACCATGGCCGAGCTGAGCCTGAGCGAGGCCCAGCTCGAACAGGCGCTGCAAACGATCCCGGCCGATCAGCGTGAAGCGCTGGAAACCGCCGCCGAGCGGCTACGCAGCTATCACCAGCACCAGAAAATGGAATCCTGGTCCTACACGGAAGCCGATGGCACCCTGCTGGGTCAGCAGGTCAGGGCGCTGGACCGGGTTGGCCTGTACGTGCCTGGCGGCAAGGCCACCTATCCCTCGTCGGTGCTGATGAACGCCATCCCCGCCCAGGTGGCCGGGGTCGAGGACATCATCATGGTGGTGCCCACCCCCGATGGCGAGATCAACGACATGGTCCTGGCCGCGGCCCGTATCGCCGGGGTGACCCGGGTGTTCACCGTCGGTGGTGCCCAGGCGGTGGCGGCGCTGGCCTATGGCACCGAAACCATTCCCCAGGTGGACAAGATCGTTGGCCCCGGCAACATCTATGTGGCCACGGCCAAGTCCATGGTGTTCGGACGCGTGGGCATCGACATGATCGCCGGTCCCTCGGAGATCCTCGTGGTTTGTGACGGCCAGACCGACCCGGACTGGATCGCCATGGATCTGTTCTCCCAGGCCGAGCACGACGAGGATGCCCAGTCCATCCTCGTTTCTCCCGATGGCGCCTTCCTGCAAGCGGTGAAGGCCAGCATCGAAAAGCTGCTGCCGGAAATGGAGCGCAAGGCGATCATCGAAACTTCCATCAACAGCCGCGGGATTCTCATCGAAGTGGCGGACATGGACGAGGCCGTCGAGGTGGCCAACCACATCGCGCCGGAACACCTGGAACTGTCAGTCGAGGACCCGCAGGCCATGGCCGGAAAAATCCGCCATGCCGGCGCCATCTTCATGGGCCGTTACACCGCCGAGGCACTGGGCGACTACTGCGCCGGTCCCAACCATGTGCTGCCCACCTCACGCACCGCGCGTTTCAGCTCACCGCTGGGCGTGTATGATTTCCAGAAGCGTTCCAGTCTGATCATGTGTTCGGCCGACGGGGCTTCCGAACTGGGCAAGGTGGCCTCGGTGCTGGCCCGTGGTGAAAGTCTCACCGCCCATGCCCGCTCTGCCGAATACCGGATCAGGAAATGACCCTGGCCGGGATCGGTTCGTCATGGTCAGCATGAGCAAGGAAACCTCGTCCCTGCGCGACGCCGTCGCGCAATGGGTTCGTCCCGAAATCCGGGCCCTGTCGGCCTATCACGTGCCCGATGCCACGGGGCTGGTGAAGCTCGATGCCATGGAGAACCCCTATCACTGGCCCGAGGACATGGTCGAGGAATGGATCGAACTGCTGAAAACTGCCGAGCTCAACCGTTATCCGGATCCGGCGGCCACCGCCCTGCGTGAGCAGTTGCGCCAGAACATGCAGGTACCGGACGGTGCCGAAATCATCCTCGGCAATGGCTCCGATGAACTCATCCAGATCATCCTCATGACCCTGGCAGGCAAGGAGCGGGTGGTGCTGGCACCCGAGCCGGGTTTCGTCATGTACAGCATGATCGCCAGCTTCACCGACATGCGTTATGTCGGTGTGCCCCTGAAAGCGGACTTTTGTCTCGATCTCGAAGCCATGCTGGCCGCCATCGAGCAACACCGGCCAGCCGTGGTATTCCTGGCCTATCCCAACAACCCCACCGGCAACCTGTTCGAACGTGACAGCATCGATCGCATCATCGCCGCCAGCCCCGGCATCGTGGTTGTCGACGAGGCCTACCATGCCTTTGCCGACAGCAGCTACATGGCCGATATCATGGTACACGACAAGCTGCTGGTAATGCGCACCGTCTCCAAGATGGGCCTGGCAGGCCTGCGCTTGGGTCTGCTGGCCGGCAAACCCGAATGGCTGAACGAATTCGACAAGCTACGCCTGCCCTACAACATCAATGTGCTGACCCAGCTCAGTGCCCGCTTTGCCCTGCAAAACCAGACCGTCCTCGACGCGCAGACCGCCCGGATCAAAAAAGACCGTAGCGAGCTGTTCGATGCCCTCAAGCAGATCCCCGGCCTGCAGGTCTACCCCAGTCAGGCCAACTTCATCCTGTTTCGAACTCCCGCCGGCAAAGCCACCGAACTGTTCGAAAAACTTTGCCAGGCGGGAATTCTGATCAAGAACCTCGACAAGGCCGGCGGCCAGCTCAGGGACTGCCTGCGGGTTACCGTGGGGACGGGCGAGCAAAATAGTCAGTTTATCCGGGCGCTGAAACAGCTCATGTAATTCATGATATCTTTAACAGGCTGTTGAAAAACGCCGTTATTCGACAGCCTGTGTGCGGTGCTGGGAAGCAGCGCCATTTTCAATGACCACAAGTCATTGAAAATGTATAGGCAACGGCTTTTTCAACATCCTGTTAAAAGTGTCGATATCTAATTTGTAGAGCCTGCCTGTATTCATCGTGTGGGGGAAAATGTCAGGAAAGCAAATGGCAAGAGCAGGACTGAAAAATCTTCTGTTACAGGCTTCAGCCTACTGGATGGTATTCTGGGGACTGTATCTCCTGCTGTTCCCGCTGTTCAAATGGGGTTTTCTGAACGATGTCAATGATGGTTTCGAACTGCCCCTTGTCTATGAACTGCAACCTTTTCTGGGAGAGTTCTTTTACTCATTTTTGCTGATCACCCTTGTGTTTCTTCCTCTGGATCTGCTCGTCAGCAGTATCATTGGCAGAAAAAACATGTCAATGGGGTATGGCACATTCGCACGCATGCTGTTGACAGTGATTTTTATTGCCTTTGTCGTCTCTTCGAGCATACTGTACAAGTTGTCCGGGAGTTATATTGGCATAGAAGCACTTCGCATGTTTCTGAACGATACGATTCAGTTGGTTCAGCATGCGATTCATTTTTATTCGCTGGTTCTTAACCTGCTGGTTGTTACTGCGATACTGGCGGCTTCCTTGATTATTATGAAAATCATGCAGTGGCTTGTTGTGCGGGTACAGTGCAGGAGCATTCTGAAGGCTTCCCTGCTGGTCTTTGTGATCGTGTTGTTTGGCTTTAATGGCATTCGGCTCGCATCCAGTTTTTCCAGTTATCTGGTGATCGAGAAGTTTGGGCAAACCTATGAGCTTGCGGAGTTTTTGAATGAAAGGCAGCTCAAAACAGGCCCGTTCAGTTTTATTGCAGAAGATATCATCTTTCAGATACTGCCCACCTATACCTATGTGGATCTGGCGGCGTTCCATATCAGAAAGAACCACCAGATTAGCATGGAGGAATACCTGAGAAACAAGCAGACGTTGAGCAAAAAATACGATGTCATAGTCTTGTTGATCGAGTCATTACGTCCGGATCAGTTGCGAAACTTTGGTGGTAAACGGGACGTCATGCCGAATCTGGACAGAGTGTCACAGCAGGCTGTCCGCTTTCATCGTGCCTATGCCCAGTCCAGTCATTCCAATTATGCCGACGTGGTTCCCGTTTCCTCGCATTATCCACTGCGAAGTAGACGAACCCATATCTACCCCAAAAATCCGGAGTACCCACGGGTTCTGCTTCACGATATTCTCAAGCCCCTTGGATACAAGACCGCGATTATTTCCTCTCAAAACGAGAACTGGGGAGGTATGCTGAATTTCTATGATACGAAAAACCTGGATTATATCTTCCATTCTGCAAACATGAGTAGCAAGGCGAGGGGAGGCTTTTCCCGTGAATTCGAGGATGATGAAGTTGCAAACTGGATGTCCGGGGGTACGAAGTCGGGGAAGCTCGATGATCGGCTGACGGTTTCCGAAGCAATTCGCTGGATCGGCTCTCTGGGGGATGAACAGCCCTATAGCCTGTACATGAATCTGCAGAACAGTCATCTACCTTACGAAGTACCGGATAATTTTCCTCACCGGTTTCTGAAGGTCGACGAAAGAATCAGTAATAGATTCAAGGCAGGAAAACTCATCGGCTTGCAGATTTCGGACATCAAGGATGCCTATTCAGACAGTCTGTTCTATATCGATTACCAGGTTGGGCGGTTAGTCGATTTTCTGAAAGAAAAAAAACGCTGGGACAGAACCCTGCTGGTTGTTTCTGCGGATACATCAACTTTCTTTGATGGAGCCTTTGTCGGCAATGGAGGGAATCTCGATGATGAAGTCGTGCATGTTCCTCTGTTCATCAAGGCGCCGGGACTGGAGCCAAAGGATGACAATCGACTGGTTCAGCATGTCGATGTATTGCCGACGATTACCGGTATCCTGGGATTGGGTCAGCATCCTTCCTTCCAGGGTATCGACTTGTTCGATACCTCTGCCTACAAAGCCGAGCGGGCAATCTATCTGGTGGCGCAGTCCCCTGTGAGTTACCAGTATGGGATGATGCAAGATGGCTGGAAGATTATCCATGATCTCAGAAGCAAGAAATATTCCTTGTATCATGAACCTGACCTGAACAGGAATGTACTGTCCGGGAATATCACAATTGCCGAAACCATGGCACAGCAACTGCAGGCATGGGTTGCATTACAACTTGGTTATTACAGTAACAAGGAGGAAATGAAAGAGTATTATCCGCCGGTTATCCTTGACTGAAAATCTGAATCTGGCCGTCTATTTATCATCCACCAGCGGTCGTTGCACGACAATGGCCGTGGCCGTAAATGCCTGTCCTCGACGTATTCCTTTCAGTGTGGCTTTTTCTCCCGGTCTGATCTTGCTGATGTCTGTCAGTGCCATGACCACATCATTTACTGCCTTGCCATTGATATGGGTAATGACATCACCGGGTTCGAGGCCTGCTTCATCGGCAGGGCCGTGGCGCACCACGTTGGTAATGATGAAGCCGTCGGTGCTGTCGAGGCCGAAGGAACGGGCCAGGTTTTCATCGAGATCCTGGATGGCGATGCCCAGCCAGCCACGTACCACGTGACCGTGTTCGATGATCTGTTGCAGCACGTCGCGGGCCAGATCGATGGGAATGGCAAAACCGATGCCCTGGGAGCCACCACTGCGGGAAAAGATCAGGGAGTTGATGCCGACCAGGTTGCCATTGGCGGTGATGAGTGCTCCACCCGAGTTGCCGGGATTGATGGCCGCATCGGTCTGGATGAAATTTTCGTAGGTATTGATGCCCAGCCGGTTGCGACCGGTGGCACTGACGATACCGGAAGTGACCGTCTGGCCAACACCAAAGGGATTGCCGATGGCGAGGACGATATCACCGACCCGCAGACGCTTCGAGTGGCCAAGCACGATGGCAGGCAGATTATCCATCTCGATTTTCAGAACTGCAAGATCGGTGTCGGGATCGCTGCCAATGATTTTTGCTGTTGCACTGCGTCCATCACTCAGGGCCACCTCGATCCGGTCCGCGCCACTGATGACATGGTTGTTGGTAAGGATGTAACCGTTGGTGCTGATGATGACGCCGGAGCCCAGACTGGATTCGATACGCTGACGGCCTTGGGGGTGGTTCGGGCCGAGGAACCGGCGCAACAGGGGATCAGCCAGCCAGGGATTGACCCGTTCGGCGATCAGGGTCTGGGTATAGATATTGACAACGGCAGGCGCCGCCTTTGCAACCGGTTCGGCATAGCTGGTGATGGTGTCGGGTAGCAGTTTTTCATCTTCTGGCGCCAGTTTGATTTCGATGACCTTGCCGCCGGGGAGAATGACCGATTCGATGTCACTCTGGAATGAGGGATAAAAATAGATCACGGCGATGGCCGCAGCCAGGCCGATGGTAATGAAACGCAGAAGGTAGTTGACGGTTTTCCTGATTCGCATATGTATTTGGCTTGATGGTCCCGGATCCGGCGTCGTCGTTTTAAACTTGGATCTGTCCGGACTGAGTGAGTATCATGATTGGCTTATGGTATCGAAACAAGGCCGCCAGCGCATGATTGAACTAAAAGATTTTGTTGCCTACTGTGACAGTTTACTGGAAATCGAGACTTTCAGGGATTATTGCCCCAATGGCCTGCAGGTTCAGGGGAGGGCACAAATTCGCAAGCTGATCACCGGGGTGACCGCCAGTCAGGCGCTGCTCGACAAAGCAGTGGAACAACAGGCCGATGCAGTTCTGGTTCACCATGGATATTTCTGGAAAGGTGAGGATCCCCGCGTGGTTGGGGCCATGCACAAGCGTCTGAAGACCCTGCTCGAGCATGACATCAGCCTGCTGGCCTACCATTTGCCACTGGATGCGCATCCGATCTATGGCAACAATGTACAGCTGGCGCGGCTGCTGTCCCTGTCCATCGATGGCCAGTTTGGGGAGTCGAAACCGGCCATCGGCCTGTTTGGCCGTCTGGAAACCCCCCTTTCCCTCGACGCATTTGCCTCCCGGGTCGAACAGAAACTGGGCAGAAAACCACTGCTCATCGAAGCCTCGGAAAGAAACATTGAAGCCATCGCCTGGTGCTCAGGCGCCGCACAGGGCTATCTGCCGCAGGCCGCGGCATTGGGGGTCGATGCCTATCTGAGCGGGGAGATCTCCGAACAGACGGTGCATGTGGCCCGCGAGGCCGGTGTCCACTACATTTCAGCCGGCCATCATGCCACCGAGCGCGGTGGTGTCAGGGCCCTGGGCGAGCATCTGGCCTCCCGTTTTGCCCTCGATGTCACGTTTGTCGACATTGCCAATCCGGTATAACCTCCGGGCAAGATCAAACTGCCTCATATACGGTTAGTGGCCGGTGCAAGGTGGGGATGCGCTTGTCCTGGGTATAACCTATTGAATTACTAGGGAATATCCAGTCTTTCCTTGACCTTGAGCGGCATATCCGCCAAAATACGCGCGCCTAATTTCCAGTAAGTTATGCGTTTCGAATTTCTACTGCGGGCCACCGCTCGCATATAGGTCGTGGTGTGCATTCTCACTAAGCCTGCCTGACCAATGATTTTTTATCCTAATCTGGGAGACAGTTGAATGAGTACAGATGGCGTTGATACAAGCCGACGCCGCTTTCTGACTGCCGCGACAGCCGTCGTGGGTGCAGTTGGAGTAGCGGGAGTGGCGGTTCCCTTTCTGGGTTCCTGGTGGCCGAGTGCACGTACTGCAGCAGCAGGTGCCCCGGTCGAAGCCGACTTCAGTAAACTCGAAGAAGGCGCCATGATGACCGTTGAGTGGCGAGGCAAGCCGGTATGGCTGGTGCGTCGAACCAAACAGAACATTGAAGACCTTCCGAAACTGAACAGCGTCTTGCGTGATCCCAAGTCCGAGGTCGAATCCCAGCAACCCCCCTATGCACAGAATGAAACACGTTCTCGCAAGCCTGAGCTGGCTGTGCTGGTGGGCATCTGTACTCATCTGGGTTGTTCTCCAACCTACCGTCCTGAAATCGCCCCGGCCGATCTGGGCCCGGACTGGCTGGGTGGTTTCTTCTGCCCCTGCCACGGTTCCCGCTTCGATCTCGCGGGTCGCGTCTACCAGGGTGTCCCGGCGCCAACCAACCTTGTTGTTCCACCTTATATGTTTCTCAGTGACACCCGTGTGCTGATTGGCGATGATAAAGGAGAGGCATGATGAGCAAAATGCAGGATTTTATGGGCTGGATTGATGCGCGCTTCCCCGCGACCAAAATGTGGGAAGAGCACCTGTCCAAATATTATGCACCGAAAAACTTCAATTTCTGGTACTTTTTCGGTTCCCTGGCGCTGCTGGTACTGGTCATTCAGATCGTTACCGGTATCTTCCTGACCATGAACTACAAACCGGATGCCGGCATGGCGTTCGCTTCGGTCGAATACATCATGCGTGATGTCTACGGTGGCTGGATTATCCGTTACATGCATTCCACCGGTGCCTCGGCCTTCTTTATCGTGGTCTATCTGCATATGTTCCGTGGGCTGATGTACGGTTCCTACAAGAAACCCCGGGAACTCATCTGGATCTTCGGCATGCTGATTTACCTGGCACTGATGGCCGAAGCCTTCATGGGTTACCTGCTGCCATGGGGACAGATGTCCTACTGGGGCGCCCAGGTTATCGTCAACCTGTTTGGTGCGATTCCGGTCATTGGTCCGGATCTTTCCATCTGGATTCGTGGTGACTACGTCATCGGTGATGCCACACTCAACCGTTTCTTCGCTTTCCATGTTATTGCGGTACCGCTGGTTCTGATTGGTCTGGTCGTGGCGCATATTCTTGCTCTGCATGAAGTGGGTTCCAACAATCCCGATGGTGTCGAAATCAAGAAGAACAAGGGGCCCGATGGTATTCCGCTCGATGGCATTCCCTTCCACCCCTACTATTCCGTCAAGGATATCGTGGGTGTCGTGGTCTTCCTGATGTTCTTCGCCGCGGTGATGTTCTTTGGTCCGGAGATGGGCGGTTATTTCCTCGAGCATGCCAACTTCGTGCCGGCTGATCCGCTCAAGACTCCGGAGCACATTGCCCCTGTCTGGTACTTCACGCCGTTCTATACCATGCTGCGTGCCGTACCGGATCCCTTCCTTGGTGTTATCGCCATGGGCGGTGGTGTGGTCATCCTGTTCTTCCTGCCCTGGCTGGATCTCAATCCCATCAAGTCGGTTCGTTACCGCAGTGCCCTGCACAAACTGAACCTGGCGGTATTTGTCGTCACCTTCATTTACCTTGGCTGGCTGGGTGTCAAGCCGCCGGAGCCGGTACTGGCAGCAATGGGGTTACGCTTCTCTGAAGTCTACTTCCTGTTCTTCTTCGTCATCTGGTTCCACAGCAAGCCACGCTCGGCGGGATTCAGCTTCATGTCCCTGATAGGACTGATTGCACTCTACACCATCTACGATCTGGTGCGTGTGGATGCAAAAACAGCCCAGTTGGTCTGGATGAGCTGGTTGATCCCATCAACCTATCTTGCTGTCATGTTATTGGCACCGTTGTACACTAATCTGAACCAGGAAAAACAGGTTCCAGCGAGGGTTACAGGATGAAAACAAAGATATTTGCACTCATGATGTTGCTGGCACCGGCCTTTGCCTTCGCCAGTAGTGGAATCAAGCTCGACAAGGCCGACGTGGACCTGTCCAATCAGGCATCACTGCAAAATGGTGCCAAGTTGTTCGTCAATTACTGCCTGAGTTGTCACTCTGCTGCCTACATGCGCTACAACCGCATGGGGCAGGATCTTGGGCTGAGCAATGAACAGGTCAAGGAAAATCTCATGTTTGCGGCCGAAAAGGTTGGTGAAACCATGACGATTGCCATGACACCGGAAGATGCCAAGCAGATGTTTGGAACCAAGGTACCGGATCTGTCGGTCATTGCCCGGGCTCGGGGCGCAGACTGGTTGTACACGTATCTGCGTACGTTCTATCTGGATGATTCCCGTCCCTTTGGTGTCAACAATGCTGCCTTCAAGGATGTGGGTATGCCTCACGTGTTGTGGGAACTGGAAGGTCTGAAAAAGCCGATTTACGAGACCCACAAGGATCACGAAGGGCATGAAGTTCAAACCCTGACGGGGTACGAAATGGTCAAGCCAGGAAAACTGACACCGGCAGAATATGACAACGAAGTTCGTGACCTGGTCAACTTCCTGGTTTACATGGGCGAACCTGCCAAGCTGAAACGTTATACCATCGGTGTCTGGGTTCTGTTGTTCTTGGCGGTATTGTTTGTTCTTGCCTATGCCCTGAAAAAGGAATACTGGAAAGACATCCACTGATCGCAGGACTGTCTGCACACTTGCTGTGCAACAGATAAACATGTTGTAAAACAGGGGGAATGATCTCATTCCCCCTTGTTCATTTTTCGAACTATCTACGGAGTAACGTATGGCACAACTTGCCAATCGACGTTTAGCAATGACCCTTTTTTCAGGTGATACCTGTTCCTACAGCCATATGGTAAGGATCGTGCTGGCTGAAAAAGGAGTCAATTACGAAATCCAGCATGTCGATATCGATGACACACCGGAAGACCTGAAAGATCTGAATCCTTACAACGACGTACCCACCCTCATTGATCGTGAACTTGTGCTTTATCAGCCTCAGGTCATTATGGAATACCTGGACGAGCGTTTTCCCCATCCACCACTTATGCCGGTCGACCCGGTTTCCCGTGCCCAGCATCGCCTGATGATGCATCGCATTGAGCGTGACTGGTATTCGCTGGCAAAACAGCTGGAAGACAGGAATACTGCCAGCGACAAGGTACGCAAGGAACTGCGTGACAGCTTGGTCAGTGTGACCCCCATTTTTGAACAGATGCCGTTTTTCATGAGCGAAGAATGCTCGTTACTGGATTGTGCCATCGCCCCGCTGCTGTGGCGTCTGCCATCACTGGGCATCGAGCTGCCGGCTTCGGCAAAACCCTTGCTCGCCTATGCCGAGAAGATGTTCGACCGTCCCTCCTTCCAGGAAAGCCTGTCAGAAGGCGAGAAGGACATGAAGGACGAGTAGCAGGAGCCGCCTGTCTCCGGGAGTTTTCTATTATGTCCATGACGCCGAATCAACCCTATCTTGTGCGTGCCATCTACGAGTGGATTGTCGACAATGATCTGACGCCTTACATCCTGGTCAATGCCGAAAACGACTATGCGCAGCTACCTCGCCAGTATGTGGAAAATGGCAAAATCGTTCTCAACATTGCTCCCATGGCGGTCGAGGCGCTGGAGCTCGGCAATGACTATATTGGTTTCAGTGCCCGCTTTGCTGGCAAACCCATGGAGGTCAATTTTCCTGTCTCTGCAGTACTGGCGATCTACGCCAGGGAGAATGGCCAGGGCATGGTGTTCAGTGAAACCGACGATGACAATACGCCGCCGCCCGAACCGAAAAAGAAAAAGCTCGGTCAGCCATCCTTAAAACTGGTCAAGTAAACCCCATGGCGGCATGAGTTTTCGGTGCAGGATGACAATACACCTTTCATGCCCGTATTTTCAGTGCCGTGTTCGACTTTTCCAATCCGACCAGGGGCAGGGCAATACCACTAAATAGCTGTTCCAAATACCAGTTCAGTTGGCTGGTAAGTTATTTTTCATAAACACCGTCCCAGCTGCGGAAGAGCTTGGCATGACACGCCGTAAATACATCCCTGTAAGCTCAACAGCCGCTTCCCTGCGGCTGAGGGTCATGCCAAGTTCTTCCACACCTGGTACTCTTCGCATGACTTGGCCTGGTATTTTGAACAGCTATTTATATTCAGGGTCTGGCATTGAGCCTGGTGACGGTAGAATCCCGTCTCGGCCCTTGCACGTGATCTGATATTCGCAACAGATGTTTGCTACACAGTAAGCGCCCACAAATCGACACCTATCAATTTACACACTAACCCGGCAATACTCTCTCCTGACCTCAATACAGGAGAGCATCATGCCCAGAAAAGCAGAGTCCGAAGCCCTGGCCAGCAAATGGCTAAAACAGATTGAAACATGGCAGACATCCGGACAAACACAAAAAGCCTACTGCAAGACCCATGCGCTGAGCTATCACCGTTTCGGCTACTGGCGGCGCAAGTTGCAGCAGCAGACGCCATCGGTGCAAGGCCG